>JAGLPW010000073.1 GCA_023137125.1 Candidatus Cloacimonadota bacterium
TACTATTATAAAGAGGATTACGAATGAAGGCAAAAAAAGCTCTGTAAATAAAGGCTGTTCCATCGATCAAATATAGTTTTTTTCTCACAATAATTCTCCTGTATTCTGTAAAACACTTTGAAATTACATAATAAACATGCAAGTATAATTTTAGCTTGACCTTTCGATTATGTAGATTTGCTTTAGGAAGGTTGTTTCAAATTGATCTTATTGATACGTTTCATTTAACAAGAAGGAGGGAGTTATCATGAAACTACGCAGGAAAATTGTTTTTTGTACTTTAGTAATATTTATCATAAGTATTCAAGCTATGTTTGCTGATGAAGCTATTGATGCTGTTAAGGCGGTGTCTAAAAATGATATTAATGCATTGCAGAAACTTCTTGATGGAGGTTTGGATCCAAATTTAGCAGGTGTAGAAAATTATCAAGCCAGTCTCCTGAACTCAGCGTGTAATAACAATTCTATAGAAATGGTAAAACTGTTATTGGCGAATGGAGCAGATGTGAATCTTAAAGGACATGGAGATTACACACCGTTAATGTGGGCTGCAGAAAGTGCTAAGACAACTGAAATAATGGAACTGCTGATAGAAAAAGGTGCAGATGTTCATCCTGTTGCACAAGATGGTGTGAATGCTTTAATCAAGGCAATTTTTGGTGCTGTTTCCGATAAGGGATCAATAAATGCTATAAAACTTCTAATTAATAAAGGTTTGGATGTAAATTACCAGATGAGCAACGGATATTCTGTATTAATGATCGCAGCAAGATGGGGAAAGATTGAAGTCGTTAATTATTTGATCTCGGTAGATGCTGATGTAAATGCAAAAGCAATAGAAGGAGATACACCCTTAAGTATAGCTGTTGAAGAAGAATATACAGAAATAATTAAACTACTTAAAGAAACAGGTGCAAAAGAATAAGATCATTAATAATTATAGGAGAAATTCATGTTCAACACTAAAAACAAAACTATGAAAATATTTATTATTGTTCTCTTCATAAATCTTCTCTGCTTTCAATTATATAGTCAGGAAGCCAAGACTATAACTGACCATTTTTATTTTGTGCAAATAACTGATACACATATTGGAAAGGGAACTAATCTGGAGATCACACAGAACCTGGTTAAGCAGATCAATGAGCTTCCAATGGAAATTAAGTTTGTGATCCATACCGGAGACATAACACAAAATGGATTGAGTGATACCGTGAGTGTTTTCAATGCTATTACTGCGTTGAACAAATTAGAAACTTCTCTCTATTACATTCCTGGCAATCACGATATTTTCCAAGAACATTTAGAGGAAGAAATGAATATCTTCCAGGAATATTTTGGCGAACTGATATTTATAAAAGAATTTGAAGAAGTGTCGTTTATCGGACTTTATTCCGATCCCATTGCCTACTCATTTTCGGTAGAGCGTTATGATCCATTTATAGAGCTGGAGAATGCACTCAAAAAAACCAGCGAAAAACCTGTAATAGTGTTTCATCATATTCCTTCTGTAGAAAGCTTCTACAATAACACAATGCACGAGGGCTGGGAAAATGAAAACAGGAATCGCTGGGAAAATATATTGAATTCATATAATGTAATTGCCATTCTAGCAGGACATTTTCACAGCGATGAGCACCACTGGATCGGTAACATACCATTATATGTTTCAGCCTCTGTAACAAACCGATTTGGCAGACAGCCTTCCTATAGGATCTATGAATATAAAAATGGAAAACTGAGTTACCGAACTCAATATGAGGAAAAATGAAAATATTTGAAAAACAACTATGGCATTTGATATCATTAGCAATTCTAGTTTATGGTGTTAAAATACTTATTAATAATTCCACTCTTGACGGAGAATTCTGGGGAATAACTACAAAAATGTGGCTGATCTGTTCTGTTGGAATTGCAATAGTTCATCAGTTTTACGTATTGATAATTTGGAGGTTGGAATTATACTATTCTCATATTTCCAGGATATTTGGAAAAGCTGGTTTTTATATTTATTCAGTTGGATTTTCCATCATGTTTGTGCCTAGATTACTGTTTATAATTGCGCTGGGAATCTCAAGCAGAAATTCTATTTCTCTTGATCCTATAATTTCCTATTCTTTAGCCATCCTACTTTCAATGATCGTGATATATTTATTGTATTCGGTACTAAGATATTTCGGTTTTGAACGTGCTTACGGCATTGATCATTTCGATAGATCGTTTGGTGACAAACCATTTGTAAAGCAAGGAATCTTCAGATTTTCTAATAATGCAATGTATAAATTCGGACTTCTTATCTTGTGGATACCTGGGCTACTGCTGTTTTCCAAACCGGCACTTATTGCCGCTTTATTCCAACATATTTATATCTGGGTGCATTATTATTGTACTGAACTTCCTGATATAAAATACATTTATGGAAAGAGTAAATGATTGAAGCTATCATCTGGGATTATGATGGAACACTGGTTGATACACACATCAAAAACCTGAATGTAACCAGAAAGATCATCGAGCATATTACCGGCAAAAAACCGGAAAATATTCATCCTTTAAATAACCTGAATAATTACCGTATTGTTACCAAAAAAGCTGAGAATTGGCGGACACTTTATAAGAATGAATTTAATCTGAATGAAAATGAAATAGACAGGGCCGGAAAATTATGGTCAGAGTACCAGCTTAAAGATGAAACTGAAGTTCCTTTCTACTATGGGATCACAGATGTAATTAAAGCCTTAAAAAAATATCCACACGGGATAGTTTCTCAGAATTCCAGAGAAAATATCAGTCAGTTTTTACAGAAGAGTAAAATGCTAAAATATTTTAAGAGTATTCTGGGTTATGAAGAAGTTGGATCTAGCAAACAAAAACCTGAACCTGATGGTTTATTAAAGTGTATCTCTGAACTAGTTCCTCTTAATACCGGAACTGTTATTTATATTGGTGATCACGAAACCGATATCCGCTGTGCAATTAATGCTAATATAGTTTATCAGGAAAATAGAAGTAATCTCAAAGTTATCAGTATTGGTGCTTTTTATGATGCTGATATCGATATTTCAGAATGGAAAGTTCAACCTGATTTTGTAGCTGACAGGGTTGAAGATATCGTTAAAATAATAAAGAGAGTAGAATGAGACAAACAATTCTTTTTCTATGTCTAATTCTTGCAGGTTGTTCTTCTATGAGCGTATTTCAATCTCCAGGTGTTTTGCCGAAAGGTGAAAGTGAAACTGGATTTGGAGGTTCTTTTATTGCTGATGAAAATGACTTTTTTCTAGTTAATGTAGAGCTGCATACTCGACGTGGATTGGGTAAAAACTGGGAAGCTGGAGCTAAACTTTTTGGTATTCCGGCTTTGAGTGGTGGGGTAATGGGAGAAATAAAATATCAACTCAAAACTCAACCTTTTCTGGTTTCTGCTGATATGGGCATATCTGCCTTGTTCACAAAAGAAATAAATTTCTTTGAAGCCTATCCCATGCTTATTATGGGTAATGAAAGAGTATATGGTGGTTATCGGGGCATTTATAGAAATGGTTCAGATGATAATTTAAAATTACAATTTCACTATTATATGCATGGAATATTCATAGGTTACAAAGTAGGACCAGGTCCTTATTTTCGCCCTGAAATCCACTATTATTTCAGAGATCCAAAAATTGGTTTAATAATATTTGGTTTAGGATTTCAGTTTAACTAGGAGCACCAAAATCCTGAGTTCTAATTTAAAGAAGTTGTATGTTTGTGTAATACCGTAACGTTATAACGTTACGGTATTAATCGATACACAAGGTTACTTTATACTATTTCATTAGTATCATCTTCTTTGTATCAATAACTTTATTATCGACTTCTAATTTATAGTAATAAATTCCTGATGAAACCGGTTTTCCGTTGCTATCATCTCCATTCCAAGTAACGCTATATATTGTCTCCTCTCGTCCTTCGATGAACTCAGGATGACACGAGCTCGTGGAAAGATTCTTCACTTTCTGACCTTTCAAGTTATAGATTTCGATTCGTGATAATTCGTGTGAATTTGTGGTTTCAAAACTAATCGTGGTAGATGGATTGAAAGGATTGGGATAATTTTTCAAATTGAAATCGGCAATCTCTAAAATATTATCGTCTGCATTTGTATTATCTGAAATCTCATAACTGTAATTTAAGCTTGAATTAACTGCATTAGCAAAGACAAGAACCATTCGATAATATTCATCCGGCATTTCCGGCAGAGCAATATCCAGTACATCATCCACACTGAAAAAATCTACGGTAGTAACCACTTCATCACTCATGCGAATAACTCCCATACTGATAGGATGATTCACCTCCAGATGTAGAGTAAAATTCTGTCCATTCGGAAGCAATCTCACATAATCTGTTGCCCAGGGATTTGTAGTTCCGCTGCCCGAAGCAGGATACGTTGCATGGTAATGAGTTGAATTAAAAATAGGAAGTTCCAGATTTTCATAATTATATTGTCCTTGTTCAACATCCGGATCATCAAGATAATTTGCAATAGTCCAGTTATTAAATATTGCTTCAAAAGGGATCGTGTAGCCGTGTTCTACAAGCTGATTAGAAATTCCCGCAATAGAATTTAAAGGTTCGCTTACTAAATCCTTGATAATTGAACCATCATCAAATTGCTCTGCAAAATAGGTAAAGAATAACATAGTTTTTACATAATCCGCCCAATCCTGATTCCAGGTATTCAAAGAATTATCGGGATTGGAATTAAATTGAGAAATGGGATCCGGCATACCGAAATAAACCATTGCTAATTCCGCTAAACCTTCATCTACCCAGGTCTCTTCATTTATATCTCCGCCCCAATGAATAAGATGTTCCAATTCATGTGCAAGAACAGAAATTCTTATCGGATCGGTTGGATTTAAAGGATGACATGTCATATAGATCATCTCGCATTCATTGCTGTGTCCTGGTGGATTCATCAGTTGTGCTTCAGCTTCCGTAACTTGATCGTAACTGCTGAAATATCCATCAAACGTACTTCCGCCATAAGAGCCAAGGGCAGAATAAAATACAATGAGCCTGGGATCATTATCCAGTTCATCAGGCATTTCACCAAAATGTAAAGTATCCATTTCCACAACTCCGTAATTATCCCCGTTCATCGTTTCAAATTCCAGATAATTAAAAACTTCTTGGACATCCGCTTCGTCCATATTAATCTGCCATTCTTCATCTGCTACGAACACGTAGCAATGTTCACCTACGGCTCTACATGTTGCCGGAAGTTGAATCCATCCGGGAGGCATTACAGATAGATCATAACGCCAGTAAGTATGTGTATCTCCTATTTCATATTCACGCGTCTCTCGAGATTGTTTGATCTGCTTGTGAAGCTCCATATCAGCAACTCGTTGTGATTCACTTTTTATGTGTGTCTGAAATTCCGCGAATGATTCGAAATTATCGGCAAATACTGTAAGAGTAATAATCATAATTAAAATAGTTATAAAAAATTTCATTTAATCCCTCCACTTTAATCTATTTTTTCTTTTTAACTTGATCTTTAAAATGCTTAAATGCTTCTTCAATCATTCCCATACCTTTGTATGTTTGTCCTACATGGAAATTTGTGAGGATCTCTTCCCTAGTGTTATCTTCATTTTGGGAGGAGATTCCATAACCATATAGCATCTCCTGATCTGTGAGAAGTGTATCCATCTTATCCTGAACACCTTTATGTTCCGGATTCAATTCTATAACCTTTTCAAAACATTTCATGGCTTTATTGATCTTCTTTAAGCCAAGATAGGCTAAGCCCAGATGATATTGAGCCGATACAACATTTTGATCTTCTTCTACAATTTTTACCAGACATTTAACAGCTTCCTTAAATCTTCCGGCAGCTTTGTAGGAAATTGACATCTGATAATATCCAAGAGTAGTTTTCGTGTTAACTTTATGTAATGATTTGAATGATTTTATTGCCATTTTGGTATTGCCACGATGATAGTAACATAGCCCTTTCCAATAATGTGCCATATAAAGATCAGGAGCATCTTTGATAATCCGGTCAAAATACTCGATAGCTTTAGAGAATTTAGTAGCTCGAAAACAGGCAATTGCCAATCTATAAAGAGCCAGACTATATTTTGGTTCCATTTCCACAGCTTTCTCATAAAACCAGATCGATTCACCCATATCTCCCTGCATATAATACAGTTCTCCCAGATTATAAACGGTATCCACATTAGAAGGATCATTATTAAGGATCTTTTTATATTCATGTATCGCTTTATCAACCAATCCATGCATTTTGTATTTTATAGCATTATCTCTGATGGTAATGATATCTGTCATTTTATTCTCCTTCAAATCACTTCATTGCATATTTTCCATGAGCAAAATCATCCTATAGCTGTAAAGAAAAAAAATGTACAAATTTCTTTGTGTCTCAATTTACTCAACCGTCTTATTAAGTATGAGTATTTTAGAATTTTAAACAATATAAGATCTAGTATAGTTTAAATAATTGGAATTGCGAATATTAACTTCTATACGATAACAAAAAGTTTATCTGTGTGGAACAATTGTTGCATCCAAAGTTACAATAAAATGAGGAGGAAAAATGAAAAAATTATTAACTTTACTTTTTTTATTAATGGCTATCTTCGGATATGCTGCGCAAAGGCAATTCGTCCTTTTTGAAGTTGCCACAGGAACTTGGTGAGGTACCTGCCCTGCTACCGCGGCGCTGGTAGACCAAATGTATGCTGAAGGTTATTCTATTGCTGTTGCAAATCATCATTATAATGACGAATTTGCCCATACTGGTTCTGAGGGTAGGATCAATGTTTTGGGAATTAATTTATATCCCACACTTTTACCCGATGGCCTTCCTGAACCGACCTGGCCGTATACTCATGCTATTTTGGAAGCAACCATAATCGAACGTATGGCGGCTGTTGCTCCATGTACAATTGATTTTACAGGATCGCTTTCCGGCAACGAACTTACTTTGGATATTTCCATTCAAAAAGATGAAGGTGAAGACATGCCTAACCCTCGTGTGCACGTAGTTATCACAGAGACAAATATTCCTTATACTGGTCCAAACTATGAAACTATGAACTTTGTAAATCGTAATATGGTTCCTTCCCATCTGGGAACAGATATTATTATGCAGGGGAATTCTCATACTATACAGATTACAACCACATTGGATGAAAGCTGGGATCAAGAGAATATCATCCTCATTGTCTGGGTAGAGGATGGATCCAATCATCATGTTTTCCAAACTTATCGTGTGAATTTACCTGATTTGATACCGAGTGGTGTATCACCAAGTAACTTAGTTGCTCCAATAAAAACAGCTATCTCGAATTTCCCGAATCCCTTCAACCCAAGCACTACAATTAATTTCAGCATTGAAGAGACCGGAGCGGTAGAAGTTACAATTTTTGATATAAAGGGGCGTAATGTTATTACTCTGATAAATGAACATCTTACTGAAGGAACATTTACCACCACATGGGATGGTAAAGATTCTTATGGTAATCCACAAGCCAGTGGAGTTTATTTTATGCGTTTGAAAACATCTTCCTTGAACGTTTCAAGTAAGATCATGCTGTTGAAATAGATCATAAATTCTGAAGTAAAGGTTTCAAGCAGAAAAGGGGCGATTTATAAATCGCCCCTACAGTTTTTTATATATTATCTTATTTAACCTTATCTATAGCCCATTCAATTGCTTCTTGCAGCATATCATCCGGAGGTGTATCAATATAGCCGTTATCCATAACTAATTTGGTCATCCCGCGAGAGTATTCGATGTCAGCTTTTGCTTTTTTGTATGCTTCATCCCAGGTCATTTCCACACGAGCTACACCATCTTTTACGGCCTGCATTGCAACATCTGCAGCTTCTACTGCAAATACTCCGGCTTCATCCATTGTTGGAACAATGTTCTCCGGATCGATTCCACGTTTTTCTGCATAATCTGCCAGAGAATGTGCTGCCCTTATTGCCATATTATCGGTTACTTTTCTGGCACGAACCATTAAAGCACCTTTCAGTATACCAGGAAAGCCAATTGAATTATTCACCTGATTTGGGAAATCTCCACGTCCGGTAGCAACAATAAAAGCTCCGGCTTCTTTGGCTGCATACGGATATATTTCCGGAACAGGATTAGCACAAGTAAACACAATAGATTTATCTGCCATGGTTTTTATCCATTCCGGTTTTAC
>JAGLPW010000074.1 GCA_023137125.1 Candidatus Cloacimonadota bacterium
CGTAGTAAAACCAATGGTGGATTATCTGGCAGGAAAAGGCTATGAAGTAACGATTGCCAGCCGCACATTAAGCAAAGCAGAAAAACTTGCAGAACCGCATCCAAAAGCAAAAGCTGTGCAATTTTTAAGCGATGATGAAGCTGCAATGGAAGAATTCGTTAAGAATAGTGATCTGGTTGTGAGTTTACTCCCGGCAACCCTGCACGTAGAAGTTGCAAAAAAATGTATCGAGTTCAAAACTAATATGGTAACAACATCTTATATTAGTCCTGCAATGCGGGAACTAGATCAACAAGCAAAAGATGCAGAAATTATTATTCTGAACGAGATCGGAGTAGATCCCGGCATCGATCATATGAGTGCTATGAAGATCTTTCATCATGTAGAAAATAAAGGTGGAAAAATTGTTAGCTTTATGAGTTATTGTGGTGGATTGCCAGCTCCGGAAGCAAACACAAATCCACTCGGTTACAAATTCTCATGGGCTCCAAAAGGTGTTCTTAAGGCAGCCGGAAATGGTGCAAAATATATGAAAGACGGTAAGATCATTGAAGTTGAAGGGAAAAACCTTTTCAATAATTACTGGTTTGTTGATGTGGAAGGTGCAGGAACACTTGAAGCATATCCAAATCGTAATTCACTAGATTATATCGGTCTTTATGACCTGAAAGATGTGAAGACAATGTATCGTGGAACTTTCCGTAATATAAGTCACTGCAATACTTGGTATATTATGTCTCAAATGGGATTCTATAAAGAAGACGAGATCTTCGATAACCTAACGGGAACCGTGAAGGAATTCATTCTTACTAAAATGTTTAAAACAGATAAAGATAAATGTTTGAAAAAGCTTTTGATGGAAAAATATAATCTCCCTGCAGAAAGTGTGATCCTGAAGAAATTTGAATGGCTTGGATTCTTTGATGAAACTCCAATTCCAATAACAAAAGGTGGTGCTGTTGATGTATTAACTGCAATCATGCTCGATAAAATGTCTTATGAAGAAGGCGAACGCGATTTACTTGTTCTTCATCATCAATTTGTTGCCGAATATCCAAATAAAACTCAAAAGATCACATCCACAATGATAGATTATGGAATTCCAAACGGTGATTCATCAATGGCAAGAACCGTTTCACTTCCGGCTGCAATTGGTGTTCATATGATCCTTCAAGGTGAAATAACTGTAAAAGGTGTTTATATGCCGACCTTACCAAATATTTATAATCCGGTTCTTAAAGAATTAGAAAATCTCGATATTAAAGTTATTGAAAGATTTTATTGATCTAAAGTAATTATGAGAATATAATATGATTACAATGCGTTCCCAAGTCTTTTCGGGAACGTTTTGTACAAATAGCATCGGTGGTAAATTAAAGGAGAGAAATGAGAACAATAGGAATCGTAAGAGAAACAAAAAATAAATGGGAACGTCGAGTTCCGCTAAATCCAATGGCTGTCCAAGATCTGATCAATAAAGGTTTTGGAGTAACCATACAACCATCTGAAACAAGGATATACAAAGATGCAGAATATGTAACTGCCGGCGCACAACTTTCATCTGATCTTTCAAGTTGCGATTTTATTATCGGTGTAAAAGAGATTCCAATGGATGATCTGCTTCCCGGTAAACCACATCTCTTTTTTTCTCATACTATCAAAGGGCAGGATTACAATATGCCGCTACTACAGAAAATATTAGATGACAAGATCACTCTTATTGATTATGAAAAAATTGAAGATGATAAAAATCGAAGATTGGTTTTCTTCGGAAAATTTGCAGGTTATGCTGGCATGGTGGATACGCTTCATGGTTTAGGACAAAGATTAAAACAGCAATTTAATATTGAAACACCTTTTCTTAAAGTAAAACATTCATATCAATATGAATCTGTTACTGATGCAATTGATCAAATCAGTGTTATTGGAAAAGAGATAGAGAAGAATGGTCTTCCTGCAGAAATAACGCCACTCAATATTTTCCTTCTTGGTTATGGTCACGTAGCACAGGGATGTCAGAAAATTTTGGCAGCTCTGCCAATTGAAAACATCGAACCAGATGAGTTTGAAAATCAATTCCGACATTACAAAAACAATAAAATATATCTTTCCGTTTTTAAGGAAGAGCATTTAGTCGAAAGAAAAGACGGTGGAGAATTCGATCTGCTGGATTATTTTCAAAATAATGAAAAATATAAATCTCGTTTGGAACAGTATCTGCAATATTGCAGTGTTTATATGAATGCAATTTACTGGACTCCGCAGTGTCCTGTTTTTCTTCCAAATTCATATTTAAAAGAAATTCAAAATAAAAACCCAAAACTCATTATAATCGGAGATATAACTTGTGATATTGAAGGATCTGTTCAGGCAACAGTAAAACCAACCTGGCCGGATAATCCGGTTTTTGTCTATAACACTGAAACAGGAAAAGAAACTGATGGTTATAAAGGTGAAGGATTTGCAGTGATGGCAGTTGATAACTTGCCTTGTGAGTTTCCAAAAGAAGCTTCAGATACATTTTCAAAATCATTAATGCCATTTATTGAACAGATACTGAATAATGATTATTCAAAACCAATTGCTGAATCATCTCTTCCAAATGAGATAATATCTGCCTGTATTACGCATCAGGGAAAATTGGAAGATGATTTTAAATATCTCGAGGAATATTTATTCTGATCCTCGATTATCAAAAAATTCGGGATATTGATGATGCTGGATTTGATGGCATAAATTATTAACCTCATAATGGTTGGAGGGAATAAATGAAAAAGTCTATAGTAGTCTTTCTTGTTCTTTGTAATACATTCCTTTTTGCAAATATCTCCCTGAATAATTCCGGTCGTATTAATTATTTGGGAGAAATTATAGAATCAGAATATTATATAGAAAATGGTGAATATTACATTGATATTGATGGAGAAACTCTCATTGGAAATTCCCTTTTTATAATCGACGATGGATTCCTAACACTAACCGGAGAGCATGATAATATTCCAACCTGGCTGAGGATATATAATAAATTTGGTGATCAACTTTTTCTTAAGAGATTTAATAAAGTTATAAATATTTCGATTTCTGAGAATGGAAAATTCGCAGTCTTTTTTGATGGGAATGTTCTACAAGTTTTGGATATTGTGAGATTACAATTAACTTCTTATGAAAGATCAATTAGGTTTGCAGTTAATAATTCAGGAATTCCTTTCTATGTAGATCAATACAATGATATACACTTCCGGGATCAGATTTTCTCAATTGATGAAAACATTCGCACCGTTCTCTTCCATAATGAAATTCCATTAATTTTCACAAAACATTCAATTTTCCAATTAGAACAAAAATTACAAAAAGTTCACACCTTTTCCGGAGAAATTTTCGAAGTAAAAAATATTGAGAATTTACTTTATCTTGTCATCAAGAATAATTCTAATTATAAACTACTAAAATTTAATGATTCAAAAAACATAGAGCAAATTGATGAGATCAATTTCGAAAGATCATCAAACAGAATTCACGAACCGATCTACGCTCCTCTGAATTATGGAGAGGAAGACTTCCCTTTTCCGATCGGAAATAGTTATGCAGAAATCCAACAATATGGAACTACTCCTTATCTTCATCCTGGAGTAGATTATATGGGAGATGATTATCAGGAAGTATATGCTGTGCACGATGGTTTTGTAAAGGCAGTTCTCACAACCGGAGGAGACCGATACTGGAGAGTAGCAATTGCTAATGAGGATAGTCCTGAAGAAACTCAAGGTTATCTTTATGCTCATTTAAACCAAAATTCTATCACAGTAAATGTGGGTGACGAAGTTGTAGCCGGTGATCTTCTGGGGACTCTTTATCCATGGGGATTTGCTGACTTTACCCATATTCATTTTGCCCGGATTTTCTGTACAGGAACGCTATGGTATGGTGATTGGTGGACAACTGAAAATAATCTCTTGGATGTAATAAATTTGCAGGATACAATTCCTCCGATTTTTGAAGATGCGTTTCTAGGACAACGCTTCGCTTTCAGAGACATTGCAGGAAACTATCTTGATCCTCTGAATTTGAGTGGTGAATTTGATATCATTGCAAAATGTCATGATATTGCTAACTCTGTTTGGAGAATTGATCTGCACGATCTCAGTTATTCTCTTCATCCTATTAGTAACCCTGACTCAACTCTTTTCGAACAATTCTCTTATGTTTACGATTTCGATCTGGATACTTATCATTCGGGGATTGTTGATAATATGATATTGAACACGATCTATTCTCGAGATGCAACTTGCTATTCGATTGGAAATTATGATTTCAGAGAATATTATCACATTATTACAAATTCAAATGGAGACTCACTTATTACAGAAGAAGATGCAGCGGAATCCTTTGATTCATCTCAATTCCCTGATAACTATTATTATTTTAAAGTTACAGCTCGCGATGCCAGTCTAAATACGACAATTGATTCTATGTTGGTTATGTTTAATAATGGTGTACATACTCATAACAAACAATTACAAATTCCGAATTATGAATTAAGAAATTATCCAAATCCATTCAATCCATCCACAACAATTTCTTTTGAATTAACCGCTAAAGATGCGAAGAACGCAAAGATAGAAATTTATAATTTGAAGGAACAGAAAATAAAGTCATTCCCAATCTACCAATTTACTAATTCACCAGTTCACCAGATTTCTTGGGATGGAACAGACCAAACAAATCAATCCATTTCCAGCGGAATATACTTTTATACATTAAATATCGATGGGAAAGATATTAAATCAAGAAAAATGATCTTACTAAAATAAAGAATGTTGTGTGACAGTATTGGAAAGTGATTTTCAATATTTATAAGAATTAATTAATAAAAAAAATAGGAGCAATTATGGCTAAAATTCAAGACACAATTCAAGTGAATCCTGATAAAAAAAATTCTGTTAAGAAAATTGATATTCAGGTTTCTGATGTTAACAAAATAATGGATAGGTATCATTATTCTGATGACATAAAATCGAATATTAAAAAAGAAGATCTTCTACCTGTTGGTGTATTATCAAGATTACATTCCTGTTTTACGCATCATTCAGGTATAATGGAATCTTCCAAGTTTCTATTTACTGGTAAAGAAAATTATGCAGGTTTGAAGGGTTTTCGGGAAATTGTTGAAGTTCTACACAATAATGGAATTGATATAGGATTTATCAAAGCACGAGAACTTTTTATAGAAGTTTATCGTTTTTTAGCAACCAAGCATGTTCTGAATACAATAAATTGGAATAATTTTGCTAATGATTCTCTCTTCCAACTTGTTTTTCCACAACCGGAAATGATACAAGCTGAAACAGTTAAATTATATACTGAAGCAAAAACTGATGATGAAAGAAAAACAATTGTTAATGAATATATGAAAAAAACGAATCCACATGATGGTAAACAGTTATTAAATAAACCTTGGTTCGAAAATGAAGATGGAGAATTGGAGATCCTTGATGGTTGTCAGCACAAATACCCGCAATGCATTCTTCTTTTTGACAAAACAACTCAAAGCTGTTTTGCGTTTTGTAGTTACTGTTTCCGCCATGCTCAGGTTCGTGGTGATGAAGATATGTTCATCCAGAGAGAGATTAAACAGGTTCATGAATATTTAGCACTACATCAAGAAATTACTGATGTACTCATAACCGGTGGAGATGCTAGCAAAATGAGTTTTGAGAGATTAGAACAATATGTTCTACCGTTAATTGAGAATCCTGATCTAATGCATATTAGGACCTTACGTCTTGGAACTCGAGTCCTTACATTCGCACCAGAAATGATCTTGAGCAGCGATTATAATAAAATGTTAGATTTGTTCAAAAAGTTAAATAACAATGGAGTTCAAGTTGTATGGATGGCACATATATCTACTCCAAGAGAACTTTTGAACATTAGCACAATTGCAGCAATCCGAAGGCTTAGAGCTACCGGCGTAGTTCTTAAAAGCCAGAGCCCGATAATGAACCATATTAGTTTATTTACTGATGAAAACGGTAAAGTTGATATTGATCGTTCTGCTCAAAATTGGATAGATCTAGGAAACATTCTTGCAATATTGTCGATTGGTTTTCATTCAATGTATTGTGCACGACCAACCGGCGAACACCATTATTTCACGGTTCCGCTTGCAGATATAAATAAAGTTTTCAGTAAAGTTTATAGATCTCTACCTTCAATAAACCGCCCATCAAGATATATTACAATGACTTCGTCAGCCGGAAAAATATCTTTATTGGGAACGGTTGAAGTAAATGGTGAAACAGCATTTGCTTTGAAATTTAATGAAGCTAGAAATATGAAATGGATGGATAAGGTTTTCTTAACAAAATATGATGAGAAACAAAACACAATTGAAAAACTTGTTCCGTTCGATACAGAAAAGTTTTTCCATGAAGATGATCTTAAATTTACTGAAAATACACTTAAAAAAGCATTAGAAAAAAGATTAAAAAAATAATGATTTAATCAATTTCAAGGAGATAAATCAATGATAAATAAGATTGTAAAATCAACAGCGGAAGCAGTTGCAGATATTTTTGACGGTGCTGTTGTTTTGATCAGCGGGTTCGGTGAAGCAGGCAGCCCTATCGAATTGATACACGCTTTGATAGATCATGGTGCAAAAGATCTAACCGTTGTTAGCAATAATACAGGAAGCGGTCATGTTGGGCTTGCTGCACTTATTGAGAACAAACAAGTAAAAAAAATGATCTGTTCATTTCCAAGAACTGCTAATTCCACAGTCTTCCCAGATTTGTATTACAAAAACGAAATAGAGCTTGAACTTGTTCCACAAGGAACACTTGCAGAACGTATCAGAGCCGGAGGTGCCGGTATTCCTGCTTTCTTTACACCCAGTTCTGTAAATACTCCACTTGCAGAGGGAAAAGAGAGTCGTGTTATTGAAGGTAAAACTTATGTCATGGAGTATGCAATAAAAGCTGACTTTTCATTAGTAAAATGCAACGTCGCTGATAGATATGGGAATTTAACCTATAATAAAACCGCAAGAAATTTTGGTCCGATTATGTGCACTGCTGCTAAAACAACAATTGTTCAGACAAAAAAAATAGTTGAGCCCGGCGAGATCGATCCGGAGATAGTCGTAACTCCCGGAATCTTTGTAACAAAAGTTGTAGAAGTCACAAATCCCGAAGCTGAATCTAAACTCGTTGCTGAAGACAGGAGGTATCCATGCCAATAACAGAAAAGAAAATTGGATGGGATCGAAATCAAATGGCACAAAAGGCAGCATTTGATATTCCCGATGGTTCCTATGTAAATCTTGGAATAGGGATGCCTGAATTAGTTTCAGGTTTTGTCCCTGAAGGAAGAGAAGTTATTTATCATACAGAAAATGGTTTGCTTGGCATGGGTCAGGTTCCTGAGAATGGCAAAGAAGATCCCGAATTAATCAATGCCGGGAAAAAATGTATAACTGCTATCCCTGGTGCTTGTTTCTTTCATCATGCAGACAGCTTCACAATGATCCGTGGCAGTCACATTGATATTTGTGTTTTAGGTGCTATGCAAGTTTCCCAGGAAGGTGATCTGGCAAATTGGTCAACCGGCAAACCTGGCGCCATTCCAGCTGTAGGTGGAGCAATGGATTTAGTTGCAGGTGTAAAAACAATATTTGTTATTACTCAGCATAACACTAAAAATGGTGATCCAAAAATAAACGAAAAATGTACTTATCCCCTCACCGGCAAGGGAGTCGTTAATAGAATTTATACTAATCTTGCTATACTTGATGTTACTGATAACGGTCTTTTTGTAAGAGAACTTGCACCTGAGGTTACTTTTGAATATTTACAGAAAAATACTGGAGCCAAACTTAATCAGTATTAAGTTAAATATTGTAAACTGATTTCATGGAGGATTAATTAATATTATGACTAGTAAAAACATAAGTTCAAAAGGGCAAAAACATACAAGTGAAGAAATATATAAACAAGCTTGTAATGTACTGCCCGGTGGTGTTAGCAGAAATACAATTTTTCGTAAACCACATCCATATTATGTTTCAAAAGCTTCCGGATGTTATGTAAATGATATCGATGGAATTCAGCGTATAGATTTTGCAAATAATATGGCTTCTTTAATCCACGGTCATGCTAATCCTCAGATAGTGAGTGCAGTTACAGAACAGTTGCAAAAAGGAACAGCTTACACTATGGCTACCGAAGTTGAAGTAGCATTTGCACAATTATTGTGTGATAGAGTTCCGGGACTTGATAAAATACGTTTTGTAAACTCCGGAACAGAAGCAGTAATGACAATGATAAAGGCTTCAAGAGCTTATACCGGCAGACCTAAAATCGCCAAAGCTGAGGGTGCTTATCATGGCACTTATGATTTTGCTGAAATAAGCCAAACTGCCAATCCATCAAATTGGGGAGATATAAATAAACCTAATAGCGTTCCCCTTGCAAATGGTACACCTCAGGGAGTTTTAAATGACGTAGTTATATTTCCTTTTAATGACATAGAAAGAACCATTTCCATTTTAGATCAGCACGCTAAAGATATAGCATGCGTTTTAATTGATCCAGTTCCGCATCGGGTAGGACTTATTCAGGCTAATACCGATTTTATAGAAGCTTTGTATAAGTGGACCCGCAAAAATGGCGCGTTGCTTGTATTTGATGAAGTAGTTACTTTACGCATAAATTACAGTGGTGCACAAGAAAACTATCCTGTAAAACCGGATCTTACTGCTCTAGGAAAAATGATCGGTGGTGGTTTTCCAGTCGGTGCTCTTGCCGGTCGCTCTGATATTATGAGAGTACTTGATCCAAGCGAAAGCAAACTACTTTTCCCTCATTCAGGCACTTTTTCTGCCAATCCAATAACAATGACGGCAGGTCGTGTTGCTATGGAATTATTTGATGAACAAGCTGTTTTAAAGTTAAATGCCTTAACCCAAAAAGCAATTGATCAAATTAGAGAAGCAATTAAAATTGCTGATGTCCCAATTTCTATTACCGGGGCTGGCTCTATGTTCCGTATTCACCTAAAAGCTTCACCACCTACAACTTACCGTGAAGCTTATCAGACAAAAGAAACATCTATCTTAATAAAAAAATTACTCAATTATTTTTTTATTAATGAAAAAATAATGATGGTTAACACTTGTACCTGCATGTTTTCTACTGCTATCACACAAAAGGAAGTTGATATACTTGCAGAAGCAATGTTGAATGGTTTTAAATTTATAAAATCAAAACTCTAATAATATGTAATTAATTTGAGGTAAAAAATATGACAGATGTATTTATATGTGATGCAATAAGAACTCCTGTAGGACGATATGGTGGTGGTCTTTCATCTATCAGACCAGATGATCTGGGTGCAATTCCACTAAGAGAAATTGTAAAAAGAAATCCTGATGTAGATTGGCTTGCTGTTGACGACATCCTTATGGGATGTGCAAATCAGGCTGGAGAGGATAACCGTAATGTTGCCAGAATGGCATCATTACTGGCAGGATTTTCAGAAACTATTCCAGGATCTACAATAAACAGACTTTGCGGTTCAGGAATGGATGCGATAGGTATTGCTGCAAGAGCTATTAAAGCAGGTGAAGCAGAATTGATCATCGCTGGGGGAGTAGAAAGTATGTCACGCGCTCCTTACGTTATGGGGAAACCCTTAAAAGCTTTTTCAAGAGCACCGGAAGTGTATGATACTACAATTGGATGGCGATTTATCAATAAAGTTTTTAATAAAAAATTTGGTACCGATCCATTGATTATGACTGCAGAAAACATCGCTAAAGAGTTTAATATCAGTCGTGAAGATCAAGACAAATTTGCTCATTGGAGTCAACAAAAGGCTCATAATGCCCAAAACAGTGGTATGTTTGATGATGAAATAATTCCGGTTACTATTCCTCAACGTAAGGGAGATGCGATAATAGTTAATAAAGATGAACACCTCAGGCTGACCTCACTCGAAAAATTAGCATCTTTAAGAGTTCTTACCGGCGAAAACGGATCAATTACGGCTGGCAATGCATCCGGTATTAACGACGGAGCAGCAGCTTTAATTATTGCTTCTGAAAATGCTGTTAAAAAATATGGTTTAATACCAAAAGTTAAAATTCTTGGAATGGAAACAGCAGGTGTTCTTCCTCGTATTATGGGAATGGGACCTGTTCCGGCTACTAATAAATTGCTTAAACGTTTAGATCTGACATTTAATGATATAGATATTATAGAACTTAATGAAGCTTTTGCTTCACAATCATTAGCTTGTTCTCGCGAATTTGGTCTTGCAGATAATGATCCCCGGATAAACCCTCTGGGTGGTGCAATTGCACTTGGACATCCACTTGGAATGAGCGGCGCAAGATTGATTACTACAGCGTTTTATCAATTGCAACGTACAAATTCTAAAATGGCACTTTGTACAATGTGCATAGGTGTTGGACAGGGTATCGCAATAGTACTTGAAAAAGTTTAAGATCTAAGACACAATAATAAATAGTTTGGCTCCCATGCTTTTATGGGAGCATTTTTTTAATATCTGAGTGAAAAATATTTTGAGATTCCACCAAAGACGGATAAATCTTCGTGAGAGAACATTAAGGATTTCCTCAGTGAAATAAAAATGTTTTCAGCATGAGTTCACTTTAATTTGACACAAATATCTTTAGCAATTATTTAAGACATCAATGGAAAATGATATTAATGTTGGTGAAAATAATAAACCTGTTGTAGAAAAATTTGGCACATTCCTGGGAGTATACACTCCAAGTGTTCTCACAATTCTCGGACTTGTAATGTACCTTCGTTTTGGCTGGGTTCTAGGAAATGTAGGTCTTGGATTCACACTGTTAATCGTTGTTTTAGCTAGTTCTATTACCTTTATCACTGCACTCAGCGCCTCAGCTATTGCTACAAATATGCACGTTGGTGTAGGCGGAGAATATTATATGATCTCCCGTAGCTTAGGTTTAGAGTTGGGTGGAGCTATTGGTATTCCTCTTTATTTATGTAGAACTCTCAGTATCACTTTTTACAGTTTCGGTCTGGCAGAAGCTATTATGATGTTTTGGCCTGCTTCACTGGGTATTATTCCTGCTCACATGATACAATTAATTACTGCCATCATCATCATAGGTATCACTATCCTGTCAGGCAAAAGTGCTTCACTTGTCCTGAAATTGCAAATTCCAATTATGATAGCTGTTGGATTATCTATTATAGCTCTTCTGGCTGGTGTTCTTCTTGGAGAAACTCATAGCCCGGAAATGACTGCAACATTCCGTACGGCACCCAAAGGTTTCTGGTATGTTTTTGCTGTTTTTTTCCCTGCCGTCACAGGATTTACTGCCGGGATTGGGATGAGTGGAGATTTAAAAGATCCTCGCAAATCAATTCCCAAGGGAACTCTATTAGCTGTCTCTACCGGAATGCTTGTTTATCTATTCATTCCGGTTATATTGGCTTTTACTGCAAAAATGAGCCCGCAGGAATTTGCTACTACCGGAGTTGAAACCTGGAGTAAAATTGCCTTCTTAGGTGCTTTACTGGTTATTCCTGGTATTTTTGGAGCGATCTTATCATCTGCTTTTGGTAGTGTCTTGGGTGGTCCGCGAGTCTTGCAATCACTCGCTCAGGACAAACTAGCTCCTTCCTTCCTGGCAAAGCTTTCCAAAACCGGCCAACCTACTATTTCTACTTGGATAAGTGGTGCTATTGCTTTGATAGCTGTTGGCCTTGGAGATTTGAATACAGTTGCAGAATTTGTTACAATTCTCTTCCTCACTCTTTATGTTATGATAAATTTTAGCGCAGCTATCGAGAGTCTTACCGGGGATGCATCATACCGCCCAAAAGTAAAAGTTCCCTGGTTTGTTTCATTACTTGGTTCATTCGGAGCAATCGCTGTAATGTTTTTAATAAGTCCTATAGCCTGTATTTTGGCAATTGCTTTTGAAATTATTTTATTCTTGGCTTTACGAAAGCGTTCAATGCGGAAGGAATGGGGTGATGTGAGAGCAGGATTTTGGGGAACTTTGGCTCGTTTTGCTCTGTTGAACTTAAGAAAACATGAGAATGATCCTCGCAACTGGCGACCCAATATACTGGTTTTTGCAGGTGATGTTAAGAAGCGTTTACCCCTGGTTCAATTAGCAAATTTCTTTAATCAACGTCGCGGAATATTAACTGTCTGCAACATGATAATCGGTAATCTGAAGAACAATGAAATTAACATCAAAAAAGAAATTGAAAAGATGGACGAGACCTTAGATCAGGCTGGAATCCTGGCCTTTAATGAAGTAAATGTTGTTTCTCAGTTCGAAAGTGGAACTATAAATATTACCCAGGCAAATGGTATTGCCGGACTGCATTCTAATACAATCATGTTTGGCTGGTCCGATAAAAAGAAACGAATGATTTCCATGCTTAAAACTATCAGGACAATTACTGGATTGCAAAAAAGTTCATTGTTGGTTCGAATAAATGAATTACCCGAAAAGACAGGTCGGGACAGAATGGACATCTGGTGGCGTGGTAAACACAGTAATGGTGACCTGATGCTGCTACTTGCACATCTTCTCAGCTTAAACGATGAATGGAAAAATGCAAAGATCATAATTCATACAATCATTCTGAGAGAAGAGGATCGTGAATTCATGATGAAAAATGTGCAGGACATGATCGATGAAGTGCGCATCAAAGCCGAACCGCAGATCATAATAAAACCCCAGGATAAATCTATTACCGAGATAATTCATGAACACAGCAGAAATGCCAATCTTGTATTTATGGGACTTAAACTTCCACTTGAGGGTGAAGAAAAAGATTATGTGAAAAGATTGGAAGAGCTTTCTGATGGACTAAAAACAACCATCTTTGTACGTAATGGTGAAGAATTCGCCGGTGAGATGATTTAGAAAACAAATTGTTAATAAATATTAACTTTGGTAGGAATAAAAAATGGGTAATATAGTTGTTCTTGGTGCAGGTATGGTGGGTAGAGCAATAGCTATTGATCTTGCCAAGAAACACAATGTTGTTTCAGCAGATATTTGTGATGAAAGTTTAAGAAAATTGGAAATAATCGATAATATTGAAACAATACAAAGTGATCTTTCTAACAAAGAAAATATTAAGAATCTCATCAAAGATTCTGACCTTGTTATAAGTGCTGTCCCGGGATTTATGGGATTTGAAACATTGAAGACAATTATAGAATCGAGTAAGGATGTGGTTGATATTGCCTTCTTCCCTGAAGAAGCCTTACAGCTTGATGCGCTGGCAAAAAAACATAATGTTACTGCCATAATGGATTGCGGTGTTGCACCTGGAATGAGTAATGCAATTTTGGGTTATCATAACACAAAAATGACTGTTGAGAATTTTGAATTTTATGTGGGTGGACTGCCACAAAAAAGAATTCTTCCTTTTCAATATAAAGCACCCTTTTCACCTATTGATGTTATAGAGGAATACATCCGCCCTGCGCGATTTGTGGAAAATAGCAAGATAGTTATCAAACCTGCTTTATCGGATACTGAGTTGATTGTGTTCGAAGATGTGGGAACTTTGGAAGCATTCAATACAGATGGTTTACGTTCACTCATCAAAACAATGGATATTCCCAACATGAAAGAGAAAACTCTTCGGTATCCAGGTTATATTGATCAAATTAAACTATTGAGAGATTACGGATTTTTCCAAACTGAAGAAGTAGAAATTAATGGTAAGCAGGTCCGTCCAATCGATCTGACATCCAAACTGCTGATCTCAAAATGGAAGCTGGAAGATGATGAACCAGAATTTACAGTTATGAAAATAATTATCTCCGGTATTGAGAACAACCAAAAGGTGAAATACATTTATGAACTTTTTGACAAATTTAATAAAGAAACTCAAACGTCCTCTATGGCTCGAACAACAGGTTACTCCTGTACATCTGCTGTTGAGCTTGTTCTAAATGGTGATTATAAAGAGAAGGGATTGTTCCCGCCTGAATTTCTGGGAGCTAAAAATGATTGCCTAAAAAAAATGCTGGCTTATCAGGAAGATAGGAATATTATTTATAAGATCAGTAAGACATGACTCACGGTGAAATGAAATGTACGTGAGTAGAGAGCCGGAGCAATGCGGAGACCAATGAAGTTAAGGATATAAAAATGGAAGAAACAAAAAAAAGATATATCGGCGCCACAGCGATAATACTGGCGGCAACTATGTGGGGTTTTGATGGTGTAGTTTTAACTCCGCGTTTGTATAATCTAAATGTTGGCTTTGTAGTTTTCATGCTGCATTTTGTACCATTTGTATTGATGAATGCATTCCTTTTTAAGGAATATAAAAAACTCAAAAAGTTTACAAAAGCTGATTTTCTACTTCTGGGTGGAATTGCATTTTTCGGTGGAGCACTTGGTACACTAGCAATTGTTAAAGCTTTATTCCTGGTTCATTTTGATCATCTTTCAGTAATTGTACTACTTCAAAAACTTCAGCCGATATTTGCTATTACTTTAGCTGCGATCTTCCTAAAAGAAAAAATTAAACCAAGATTTATCTTCTGGGGACTACTGGCCATTATCGCTAGTTATTTCCTGACCTTTGGATTTCGTAAACCAAATATGAGTGAGGATGCAGCTTTGATCCAGGCAGCAATGTGGGCACTTGTAGCAGCATTTTCATTTGGAAGTGCTACTGTTCTGGGTAAAAAAGCTCTAACAAGATTACCTTATTATACTACCAATTTCTTCCGTTTTGGTTTCACAACACTTTTCATGTTGATCTATATATTGATCATCGGGCAACTAGGTGAGTTCCAAAATGTTACGCCTACCAACTGGCTATTCTTTCTTATTATTGCAATAACCACAGGTTCGGGGGCGATATTCCTATTTTATTATGGACTGAACAAAGTGAAGGCAATTGTCTCTACGATCTGTGAGCTGTTCTTCCCGATTTCAGCAATAATATTCGATTATTTTATCAATCATCATTTACTTTCGCCAATACAGTGGATAAGTGCGGCTATAATGATCCTGGCAGTCGTAGAAATTAGTTATAAAAGAAAAAAGGTGAGATGAAAAGAATACTACTTATCATAGTTTTGTTTGGAATATATCTTGGTGTTTCGGCTGATCACATCACGCTTCCCCAAAAAGATGGTCATGTTTTTAGTAATTTGCATGATGAATACAAGCTTGTAAGTTATTTTCTTAATACAAATCAGAAACAATATTACAAGAAACTTGATACAGAAAACAAATGGGAATTTCTTTTTGCTTTCTGGAAAATACAAGATCCAAATCCGGAAACAGAGGATAATGAGTTCCTATTGGAAATTATTACCCGAATTAAATATTCCAACAGGCATTTTTCGCATTTTAAGAAAGGTTGGAAAACCGACATGGGTAAAATTTATATTAAGCATGGTGAGCCGTTTGAAATTTTGGAATTAACTAATACCGGTTCATATACTAAGCTTACACAGAGAGAATACCAAATCTGGAAATACAGAATATCAAGTTTTCTGACATTCCTGTTTATTGATCCGCAACAACATAGAGATTTTAGACTTATTTTCAGGGATGGTGATGAACAGGAAGGTTCATGGAGAGAATGGCGAGATTATCTTGGTACAGATTTTGATGCAAAGTTATTACAATAAAGGAGATTAAAATGAAAAGAATTCTATTACTAATAATTTTATTGGGAATTTTTCTTGGCGCTTCAGCAGATCCAGTTCCAACTTTCCAAAAAGAAGGTCATGTCTTCGATAATTTGAAAGATGAATATAAACTTGTAAGTTACTTCCTGTCTCCAAATCAAAAAAAGTACTACAAGAAACTTGATAAGGAATATAAATGGGAATATATTTCTGCTTTTTGGGAAGCACAGAACCCAAATCCGGCAACAGAAAGCAACGAGTTCCTGTTAGAAGTAATTGCCAGAATTGAATATTGCAATAATCATTATTCACATTTTAATAAAGGTTGGAAAACAGATATTGGCAGAGTTTATATCAAACACGGCAGACCATTTGAAATTTTAAAAATGAATACCGGAACAAGTACTAAGTTTGCACAGAAAGAGTTTCAGATCTGGAAATATAGAGTAACAAGCTATAAGACATATATTTTTATTGATCTACACCAAAGCAGAGATTACCGGCTTATTTACAGTGATGGTGATGAAGCAGAAGGTTCATGGGCAGATTGGTTGAATTATCTAGGTTCAGATTTTGATGAAAGATTATTACAATAAAAGGAGATAAAAATGAGTAAAAATGCAAAGAAAGGTTGTCTTATTACCGTCGGTATAATAGTATTTCTAATAATAATCACAATCTCAAGTGTAGTTGGAACTTACAACAATATGGTAAAATTAGATGAAGGTGTTAAGGAAAAATGGAGCCAGGTTGAGAATGTATATCAGCGCAGATATGATCTTATCCCAAATCTTGTGAATACTGTAAAGGGTTATGCTGCACACGAAAAAGAAACTTTCACAGCAGTTACAGAAGCTCGTGCAAAAGCTGGTGGAACTTTTAATATTTCCGATCAAGTACTTAACGATCCGGCAATGTTCCAGAAATTCCAGCAAGCTCAAAGCAGTTTGGGTGGAGCACTGCAAAGATTGATGGTTGTTATGGAGAAATATCCTGATCTCAAAGCTAATCAGAATTTCCTTGCTCTGCAAGATCAGCTGGAAGGAACAGAGAACCGTATTGCTGTTGAGCGTAAAAGATTCAACGAAGCTGCCAGATATTACAATACTTACATCAAGATGTTCCCCAAAGTTATTCTTGCTAATATGTTCGGATTCAATGAAAAACAATATTTCAAATCTACTGAAGGTGCAGAGGAAGCTCCAAAGGTAGAATTTTAAAAAGAATATACACGCGGAAAACGCTAAAGAACGCGAAAAGAAAAATGAGGTATAAGCTTGTTCTTGCTTTTTCGTGTATTTAGTAGATAAAAAGGAGATTAATTGAGTGATTTAATTTATTCGGATGAAAGTTATAAGATAATGGGTGCTTGCTTCAATGTCTATAAAGATAAAGGTTCCGGTTTTCTTGAACCTGTTTATCAAGAATGTTTAGATATAGAATTTGATTATCAAAAAATCCCTTATCAAGCTCAACCCGAATTATCCTTATTTTACAGAAATACAAAATTGAATAAAATCTATCGTTCTGATTATATTTGTTTCGAAAAGATAATTATTGAGATCAAAGCGGTTAGTAAATTAACTGATGAACATTATGCTCAACTTCTTAATTATCTAAATGCAACAGGATTTAAATTAGGAATTCTGATCAACTTTGGACATTATCCGAAACTAGAATCAAAAAGAATTGTCTTAACTAAAAATGATAAGTGAAATGCCCATGGAAAACTCTAAAGAACGCAAAAAGGAAAATGCGGAGAAGTAAGGAAAACTATTTTCGTGTTTTTCGCGTGTTTAGCGGGTAAGAAAAAAGGAGTACTAAAATGTCAGGTTTCAAATTAAGTAAAGATGATATGAAAAAAATAAGCTCTGCTGTAAAAAATGCAGAGAGTAAAACTTCCGGAGAGATCGCCACAGCCATGATAAAAGAAAGCTACGATTATGCTATCTATGAACTGATGTTCGCAGTAATAACCGGGTTTGTATACTTTGTAATAATGATGTTCTTTGTCGGCAATATTGAACAATTGCTGCAAGGAAAATTTTGGGATTATTCTGTGAATTACCTGGTTATGTTCTACGGATTTTCTACCTTCATTGTGATCACTATCTTTTATTTTATCGGAAATATTTCCAGTATCGACCGACTGATCGTTCCTAAGAAATTAAGAAACCGGAAGGTTAAGGAAAGAGCAACTCGATATTTCATGGAATCAGGAGTTTATAATACTAAAGATCGAACCGGAATATTGATCTTCATTTCTATTATGGAACGAAGAGTTGAACTGCTGGCAGACAGCGGAATTAATGAAAAGATCTCAGCAGAAAAATGGCAGAATATTGTAGATAATATTATCAAGGGTATCAGACAAAAAAAGATTGCCGATCATCTTGTGGAATCTATCAACGAATG
>JAGLPW010000075.1 GCA_023137125.1 Candidatus Cloacimonadota bacterium
CTGGAGAAATAAAATGAAAAAGATAATAATAATTTCAATCATGTTTGTTTTATTGGGAAGTACTTTATTTTCTCTGGATATTCCACGCTTGAAGGGTGCGGTAAACGATTATGCTGATATAATAAGTTCTAAAGATGAAGAGAAGTTGGAGGCTCTGCTCCGAGATGTGGAAGCTAAAACATCCTCGCAGGTTGCACTACTTACAATATCTTCTTTACAAGGTGAAAACTTGGAAGATTATTCTCTGAGAGTAGCCCAAGCTTGGAAACTGGGTCAGAAAGAATTTGATAATGGTGTTCTATTACTTGTTGCATTAAATGAGAAGAAGATCCGCATTGAAGTTGGCTATGGACTCGAATCAATTATCACCGATGCAAAGAGTGGGTATATTATCAGAAATTATATGGTTCCCGGTTTTAAAAAGGGAGATTTTACCGGTGGTATCACAAATGGGCTGCTGGCAATTAGCGGTCTTGTTACAGAAGAATTTGAAATAACCGATGAAGAGCTTGCAAAATATAATCAGCAGCAAAAGGCAGGAAAACGGAAGCAGATCCCATTTGGACTTATTATTTTCTTATTCATGTTTGTTTTTGGCGGACTGGGTAGAAGAAGAGGTGGATTGTTTACAGCTTTATTCCTGGGAAGCATGCTAAGTGGTGGAGGACGCAGCAGAGGCAGCAGCAGCTTTGGTGGAGGATTTGGTGGATTTTCCGGCGGTGGCGGCGGCTTTGGTGGCGGTGGTGCTTCCGGCGGTTGGTAAATTTATAAAATAGAATTAAGTTATAAATGCTGCGGTAATTCCGTAGCATTTTTTTATTTCAGCGATAAAATTATTAACCGTTTTTGTATTAATTCTCTTTGCTATTTAGTAACCGTTTCCAGAGCAATCTCTATCATTTTAGAAAAACCTGTTTGTCTCTCCTCACTGGTTGTTACTTCTCCTCGAACAATTTGATCACTTACTGTGAGAATTGTAAGAGCATTCACACCATATTTTGCAGCAATACTGTACAATGCAGTCGCTTCCATATCGATACCCAGTATTCCGTATTTCGCCCAGATCTTCCAAAAGTTTGGATCATCAGAATAGAAGATATCAGAAGAGAGTACATTCCCAACATGGACATTCATCTTCTTTTCTTTTACGACATTATAGGCTTTTAGCAGTAACTCAAAATTGGCAATTGCTGCAAAATCTGCTCCGCCAAAAACAAGTTTATTAGTTTGCGAATCGGTTGATGCTCCTTCAGCTAATATCACATCTCTCAAATTGATCTCCGGTTTTATGGCACCGCAACTTCCAATTCTTATAAGGTTCTTTACACCGTAATCTTTTATAAGTTCAGTAACATAGATAGACATTGAAGGAATTCCCATTCCTGTTCCCTGAACAGAAATTCTTTTGCCTTTATATGTTCCCGTATAACCAAAAATATTACGTACTTTATTGTAGCAGACTGCATCTTCCAAAAAATTCTCTGCCACAAATTTTGCTCTTAACGGATCTCCCGGCAAAAGTATGGTTTCCGCGATCTCTCCTTTTTTTGCTTCAATGTGTAAACTCATAATATTCTCCTTTCTAAAATCATAATGTCATTCCTGTGAAAACGGGAATCTCATTTCTATAATTAGATTCTGCATCGTGTACGAAATAACAATAATATTTTGATTTCAATCCCTAACTCCTAATTCCAAATCCCTAATCCCTAATCCCTAATTTGTTAATGTGCTTCATACCAATTCTGTCCAATTCCCACATCAACAATAAGCGGAACTATGTAACTATATTTTTCGGGAATTGCTTTTTCCATCTCTTCTATAATAAGTTTTTTAGCTTCTTCTAGTTTATCTTTTCGTATTTCAAAAACAAGTTCATCATGAACCTGAATTATCATTTTAATATCTGGATTATTCTTAATTCTTTCATGTAAAGATATCATGGCAACTTTGATAATATCCGCTGCACTTCCCTGGATAGGCATATTGGTTGCAACACGCTTTGCTCCTTCAACCAGCATTTTATTATTGCTGTAAAGATCTGGTAGATAGAGCTTCCTACCGTAAATTGTTGAAACGAAACCATCGATTATTGCCTGCTGAATACCAGAATGAAGATATTCTTTAATTGTTGGGAATTTATTAAAATAATTTTCTATAAATTCTTTAGCTTCTGTGCGTGAAATTTCAAGTTCCTGCGAAATTCGGAAAGATCCCATTCCATACATAAGTCCAAAGTTAATGATCTTGGCATATCTCCGCTGATCTGGTGTAACTTCATCTTTAGGAACATCAAACACAATGCAGGCAGTTTCACGATGGATATCCTGCTTGTTATTAAATGCATCTATCATCTTATCATCACCGGAAAGAACCGCCAGTATCCGCAGCTCGATCTGAGAGTAATCGGCAGACAGGATCACATGATCATCATCACTTGCACAAAATGCTTTTCGTATCTCTCTTCCCATCTCTGTACGTATGGGAATATTCTGCATATTCGGGTTGGAAGAAGATAGTCTTCCGGTTGAGGCAACTGTCTGATTAAACGATGAATGAACTCTGCCCGACTTAGGATTGATAAGTTCTGGAAGAGCAGAAACATAAGTTGATTCCAGTTTTGAGATCTGTCTGTATTCAATTAGAAGTCTGGCAATTTCATGTTCTTTTGCCAGAGATTCCAGAACTGTGATATTTGTGGAAAATCCTGTTTTTATCTTTTTCTCAGGTTTTATACTCATATCCTCAAAAAGAACTTTAGAAAGCTGCTGTGGTGAATTCAAATTGAATTGTGAACCGGCGAGATCATAGATTTCTTGTGTAAGTTCACCCAATCTTTTCTGGTTTCGTTTTGAAAATTCAGCTAATATTTCTCTATCAATGAAAACACCATTTTTCTCCATATCAGCCAGCACATAAACAAGAGGCAATTCAATAGTTTGGAACAATTCATAAAGCTTATTTTCTTTTAATTTTTCTAAATAGCTGTTGTATAATTTAAAGGTTACATAAGCATCTTCAGCAGCATATTTAGCAGCCTGATCAGTTGGAACCAGGTCAAATGTTATTTGTTTCTTCCCTTTTCCGATAAGCTCGGAGATCGGTATCA
>JAGLPW010000076.1 GCA_023137125.1 Candidatus Cloacimonadota bacterium
GCACTCTAACCAACTGAGCTAATCACCCACGGATGTTTAAAAAATTAATCTATTATTTTTCGTCAAGTTTTGGTGAATTTAACCACGGATTTACACGGATGGGCACGGATAAAAACATTCTGCACTAGTGTATATTATAGAGATTCAATAGCTATTCAAAAAAATCCATCTGCTCCTGAGTTGGTTTCATCTTGAAATGTTTATATGTCTTCATTGTTGCTTTTCTGCCCTGCTGCGTTCTATCCAGAAATCCCTGTTGTATAAGATAAGGTTCATAAATTTCTTCCACAGTTCCGGCATCTTCTCCCAGAGCAACTGCTAAGGTTTTCAATCCTACAGGTCCACCGTTATAATTTTCAATTAATATTCTGAGGAGACGCTTATCCATATCGTCTAGTCCGGCAAAATCTACATCCAACATTTTAAGAGCTTTTATTGCAATGTCTTTAGTTATAACCCCATCACCTTTTATTTGAGCGTAATCGCGAACACGACGGAGAAGACGGTTTGCCACTCGTGGTGTTCCACGACTCCGACGAGCCATCTCTTTTGTACCATCCGGTTCCAGAGGGATATTTAATAATCCTGCAGAACGTTTAATAATCTGCTCAATACTTTTAACATCGTAATAATCCAGACGTAGAACCAAACCGAAACGAGATCGAAGGGGAGAGGTTAATAATCCTGCCCGTGTAGTTGCACCGATCAGTGTGAATGGCTCGATATCGATGGAGAGAGAGCGTGCGGCAGGACCGCTATCGATAATGATCTCCATTTCAAAATCCTCTATTGCGGGATACATATATTCTTCTACTACATGATTCAGCCGGTGTATTTCATCGATAAAGAATACATCGTTCCTCTGCAGATTTGTTAATATTCCTGCCAGGTCGGGAGCTTTTTCCAGAACCGGACCAGAACTCACTTTTACTTCTACACCAAGTTCATTTGAGATAATATGCGCGAGAGTAGTTTTGCCAAGCCCTGGAGGACCATAAAACAGAATATGGTCGAGTGGCTCATTACGCAGTTTAGCTGCTTGTATGGAAATATCTAGTATTTCTTTTATTTTTTCCTGTCCGACAAATTCATCTAGTGTTTTCGGACGCAGGGTACGGTCAAAATCTTTTTCTTCCGGTATATTGGTCGGATCTATAATTCTTTCTAACATTTTATTTATCCTCTATATTCTAAACTTACATATCATGTGGAAATTCATGGAAAACTTAAAATATGTCAAATTATTCCTTCATTGCAATCGTTGCCGGACTCCTTCTTCCCACTACCGGACCGTCAATTACTTTAAAACCAGCTGAGATCATATTTTTTCTGATTTGTTTGGCACAACTGTAAGTGCTCAGTTTTGCACCAATCTTCATTTTATTGTGTATTTTTTGGAAGATTTCTTCACTCCACATTTCCGGTTGTTTCTTAGGTGAGAACGGGTCGAAAAAGACTCGATCAAAGATTCCATCGGGAAGCTCATCGATAGTTTGTAATGCGTCTCCCAATAATATTTGAATTCTGTTATTGTTACTGTCGGTAACATCCAGACTTTCTACAATATTCCTAAAAGGAGCAAATTCAGTTTTTAATACATCTGGAATTTCAATATCCTTCATTGCTTCCAATATTTTCATATCATTTTCTAAGCCGATTATTTGTAGATTTGTGTGACCCTTGCAAGCAGCTATAGAATTATATCCAAGTCCGAAACAGAAATCGAGAATGTGCATTCCATTTTCTATTCCCAGCGCATTTACGTGTTTTTCAAATGCTTCTTCAATTGCACCGGAAATAGTGTGATAATGTTCACCTGTATCTTCGCTAAAAGCAGTGTATGAGCCGTCTTTGGTCTTTATTAACTTTACAATCATTTAAATTCATCATTCAAAATTTTCTGATAAACTTGATAGATCTCATCATGGAAGCAAACGAATATAATTTTCTTGAGCTCGGGATATTCTTTCATATATTTTTTAACTTCTGTTAAAGCAATTTTGGCAGCTTTTTCAATTGGGAATCTATATACTCCACAACTGATCGCAGGAAATGCTATTGAGCGTATCCCGTTATGGCTAGCAAGATCTAATGAGTTTTTATAACAGCCAATTAGCAAATCATCTTCTTTGGTCTTTCCACCGTGCCAAACAGGGCCAACAGTATGAATAACATATTTTGCTGGAAGGTTATAACCCTTTGTGATCTTGGCTTTCCCTGTTGCACATCCTCCCAGCTTTCTGCATTCTCTTAAGAGCTCTTCGCCAGCTGCATCATGAATAGCACCATCCACACCTCCACCTCCCAAAAGTGTAGTATTTGCAGCATTCACAATTGCATCAACTTCCAGTTGTGTGATATCACCTTTTATCACCTGAATATTTTTCAATATGTTACTTTCAATTGTCTCTAGAATTTGTAATGTGTTAAGTCCCAGTTTTGTGATCTTGTATTTTTGGTATGAACTTCCGGGTTTATTCGGGAATTTATAGGCTATAAGATTATCTGCTCTCAGTAGAGAAATTGCACGTTTGAAATTTCCAGACTTTCCTCTTCGACCTAATTTGTCAGCAATATGTTTAGTGGAAATTTCCTGAAATGAACAGGTTTTTAATATTTGATAATGTAATTCTGTAAGGTTCATCGGATCCCAATCAGAAACTGCAGGCGTAGTTGGTAAATTTATCTGATCTAAATTCAAAACGTCCATTTTAGAAAGTGGTCCTCTCATTTTCCTGTATCGGTTAATTAAACTGTTTGTTGAAACATCGTGGGAAGTAATTTTTTTTGAAGAATTCAGTTCCGGCAAGATCTTCTTGGCAAGCTGTTTTCCCAGTTCTACACCCCATTGATCAAAACTGAAAATATTCCAAATAATGCCTTGAGTAAAGATCTTGTGCTCATACATCGCGATAAGACTTCCCAAGGTTCGCGGAGTTAGTTGTTTGAAAAGAATTGAATTTGTAGGTCTATTTCCTTTAAAAACTTTGTAAGGAAAAATTTCTCTTATTTCTTTTTCTGTTTTTCCCATCTTTTTCAATTCGGAAATTACTTCTTCTTTGGTTTTGCCATTCATCAAGGCTTCGGTTTGAGCGAAAAAATTTGAAAGTAATTTCTGATGATGATCTCCAACTGGATTATGGGAAATTGCCGGGGCTAAAAAATCGCAAGGTATCATTTTAGTTCCCTGATGGATCAGTTGATAAAAAGCGTGCTGTCCATTAGTTCCAGGTTCTCCCCAAATTATCGGACCGGTTTGATAGCTCACTTCTTTGCCGGAACGATCTACATATTTTCCACTGCTTTCCATATTCCCTTGCTGGAAGTAAGCCGGGAATCTATGAAGATATTGATCGTATGGTAATATTGCTTCGCTTTCAGCACCGAAGAAATTATTATACCAGATACCGATGAGTGCAAGGATAACAGGAACGTTTTCTTTAAAAGGAGTTTCTTTAAAATGGTTATCCATTGCATAGGCACCTTTTAATAATTCCTCGAAATTATCAAATCCAATTGTGCATGAAATGGAAAGTCCGACAGCACTCCAAAGCGAATATCTTCCTCCAACCCAATCCCAGAAGCTAAACATATTTTCCGGATCGATACCGAATTCTGTTACGCTATCTTCATTGGTAGAAATTGCTATAAAATGCTTTTTTATGTATGCTTTGTTTTTTACTTGAGATAGAAACCATTCACGTGCAGAATGAGCATTGGTCATTGTTTCTTGAGTTGTAAATGTTTTAGATGCTATCATGAAAAGCGTGGTCTCCTGATCCAAGTTATTAAGCGTTTCTACAAGGTGAGTGCCGTCTACATTAGAAATATAATGAGCATTAATTCCCTTATTATAAGGTTTGAGAGCTTCAGTAACCATTAGAGGACCAAGATCAGATCCACCAATTCCAATATTTACTATATCAGTTATCGATTTTCCAGTATATCCTTTCCACAATCCTGATATGATCTTATTAGAGAATTCTTTCATCTGTTTAAGAACTTTCCTCACCTCAGGCATTACATCTTTTCCTTCAAAAAGTACAGGTTCCTTAGATCTGTTTCTTAGGGCTGTATGCAGCACTGCACGATCTTCTATCTCATTGATCTTTAAACCAGAAAACATGTAATTGATAGCAGATTTTAAATCGATCTCTTCAGCCAAACGCAGGAGAAGCCACATTGTTTTATCAGTGATAATATTCTTAGAATAATCAATGAGAATATCTTTAAAATTAAGTGAGAATTTATCGAACCGTTTTTTGTCTTTCTTAAACAGATCTTTCATTTGAATTGTTTTCATTTTCTGAAAATGTTCTTCCAAATTTATCCACGAAATCGTCTTTGTCGGGTCGATCTTGCTTAACATAATCTGCTCCATTCTAATAATTCAACCTTAATCCAATTAAAATAGGATGTTTAAAGTCAAATTATTTATGCATTTAAAGATGATTCTTTATAAATTCGATACTTTTTTTTGCAATTAATTCTTTATCATAATCCATTGGCGCAACATGGTAAGAATTTTCCAACCAGATCAATTCTTTATCTTTTGAACCAAGTTTTTTCATTGTAAATGTTGCACTAATTTTAGGAATTACATGATCTTCTAATGATTTGAAAATAAGAATCGGCTGTGTAATATTAGGAAGCATTTTTTTAACTTTTTTTAGCATTTTCAGCATTTCATAAATACCGTTTGTAGGAGTTCTGTCATAAGCAATTTCTTTTGAATTTGGGTCTTTAATATCAGAAGCTAATGCAGGAGTAGACGGAATGATCTTCTTTATTAAAGGAATGAACCAGAACTTTGGATGTGTGAATTTGCTTGTATGATTAATTAAAATTGTGCCTACGATCTCCGGATGTATTCCTGCTAGATAGAGGGCAAGTCCTCCACCCAGAGATAATCCGCATAAGAAAACTTTTGAACACCTTTCCTTTAACTTTGTTAGAGCTTTTTCTAAATCTTTTACCCAATCTGTATATTTTACAGAATTCATGTCCTGCCATTTTGTGCCGTGTCCGGTAAGACTGGGTAATTCAACATTGTATCCTGCATTGGCAAATTGTTCTGAAAGAAACTTCATTGAGGAAGTTGTTGATGTGATCCCATGAATTATTAGAACACCAACTTCACTTTTTGAAGTATGAGAAAATGGTTGATTATATTTTGCAAGATCCATAATTATTCCTCCCAATCAAGTGAACGCTTTACTGCTTTTTGCCATTGATGATATAATTTATTTCTTTTGGTTTCAGCCATATTGGAATACCAGGTTTTCTTTGCTTTCCACTTTTTCTGTAACTCTTTTTCATTTTCCCAGAAACCTACAGCAAGTCCGGCTGCGTAGGCTGCACCAAGTGCAGTAGTTTCGACTATAATTGGTACAATTACTGAAGTATCTAAAATATCTGCTTGAAATTGCATTAACAATTCGCTGGCTGTCATTCCACCATCTACTTTAAGCTCTTTGATTTTCAAACCGGAATCCTTCTGCATCGCTTCAAATACATCACGAGTTTGGAAGGCAGTAGCTTCCAAAACTGAGCGTGCAATATGCGATTTATTCACAAAATGCGTAAGACCGATAATTGTTCCTCGTGCACCTGAGTTCCAATGTGGAGCAAAAAGGCCGGAAAAAGCCGGAACAAAATAAACACCGCCATTATTTGTAACCTTCTCAGCAAGATCATTGATCTCGCTAGATTCCGTTATCAAACTAAAATTATCACGGATCCATTGGATTAATGATCCGGCAATTGCGACCGAACCTTCCAGAGCATACACAGGTTTCTGACTTTTAATCTGGTAACCAACAGTTGTGAGCAGTCCGTTTTTAGAATGGTATATCTCATTTCCTGTATTTAGCAAGATAAAACAACCGGTGCCGTAGGTGTTTTTTACATCTCCTTTTTGGAAACAAGTTTGACCGAAAAGTGCTGCCTGTTGATCTCCCAGAATTCCTGAAATTGGAAGTTCTTTTTCAAATCCAAATTTTGTTTTTCCATAGATTTCCGAAGAGGAACAAATTTCGGGAAGCATCTTTCGAGGAAGATCAAGTATTTGTATGAGTTCATCATCCCAATCGAGTGTTTTTAGGTTCATCAACATTGTTCGGCTGGCATTTGTAACATCAGTTATGTGCTTTCCACCGGTAAGGTTCCAGGTGATCCAACTATCGATATTCCCGAAAATTGCTTCTCCATCTTCTGCAGCCCTGCGAAGTCCTTTCACATTATCTAAAAGCCATTTAATTTTTGGACCCGAAAAATATGTTGAAATAGGTAGTCCTGTTTTATGTTGAAATAATTTTTCATGTTTTTTTAGAGATTTGCAAATTTTATTAGTACGTGTATCTTGCCAGACAATGGCATTATAATAAGGTTTTCCGGTTTTCTTGTTCCAAATAACAGTTGTTTCGCGCTGATTTGTAATGCCTATTGCAGCAATCTGATCTTCGGATATTATGGCTTTTTGTAAAGTTGCTTTAATTACTTTTTTTGTATTCTGCCAAATTTCAAGCGAATTGTGTTCCACCCAGCCGGATTTTGGGAAGATCTGTTTATGTTCAAGCTGGTGGGATGCTAAAATGTTACTTTCATGATCGAACAGAACAAACCTGGTGCTTGTGGTTCCCTGGTCGATTGCTCCAATAAATTTACTCATTGTTTTTCCTAATATCGTTTAAATATTTTTTGTATTTTATTACTAATCCAGGAAATTTCTTGAGTTCTTGTTTCCCCTTCACGGTAATATCATAAAAACCATGATCAACTCTTTGAAACCAACCATAGAAATTGCTATATAAAATGGAAAGAGTTTTTTTGCCGGAATCGTATTCCCTTAATTTTTTTGGAGTTGTTGCTCCAATTTCTTTTAAATAAACTGCAATTTGGATAGCGTTTTCTCTGTAGGCGGTAATTATCTTCTTTTTATTGGAACCACCAACATTCAGGTTTTGAGACCGGTTTTCAACTTCTTTTAAAATTGCTTTTCTTCGTTTGGATATCTTCTTTCTTTGGAACTGAATCGGGTGAAATACAATTTCAACTGGATTCACAGGATTATCAACATCAACAAAAATAAGACCAAGCTCCAGACGCCTGAGAATGTGTCGAATTCCTTTCCAATGTTTTTTTGATCTTATTGAGGGTTTTGGAATTGCTACATACACCGAATCAGTTATGCGTTGGCGGTCTGTTGCCTGAATAAATAGTTGTAAATTTGCACTTAACTTTAATTCGATAATGATCAGTTCATCACCTTTTGTAGCGGTAATATCGCAATTTTTAACCTCAGCTCTAACTTTGTAGCCACCTGCTTCCAAAAAGTTTTTTACAGGTTCAAAAAGATCAGATTCTTTCATTAAGCATACTTATAATTACTTAAATAATTTTTCTGATATTATTGGATTTTCCGGATTTACTTTAAATAGAAGTGCTGTTTTTCCGATGATATTTACTAAGATAGCTTCAGAGGCTTCAGCTAGTTCTATTATCAATTCTTTGCGTACGTTCCTATCTGAGTGGGCAACAGAGAATTTTACTAATTCCCGGGCCTTCAATGCTTCATTCATACTGCTGATCACGGTTGGGGTTACACCTTTATCACCAATTCTAACGATAGCATCCAGATGTTGGGCCATAGATTTTAATTTCGCTTTTTGTTTGTTTGTTAGTTCCATATCATTCTCCATTTTTTTAATATTCTTCCAGTTCAATACCCAATCCGCAAGCAAGCCGGTTTACAAAATTAAAATATGCTACAACCTGCACAATGTCCAAAATAGCTTCATCATTAAACCCAACTTCGTGTAAAGATGAGATGTCTTCTTTGCTTATTGTACAAGTCTCAGATGTGAGTTTTACAGCATATTCCAACATAACTTTTTCTGCATAACTAATATTTGCCGATTTGAAATCACTTTTCAGATGTTCAACAAGTTCCTTATCTTTAGTTATCCGATAGAGCGCCGCTCCATGATGGGTAATTCAGTAGAAACATCCATTTTCTACAGAGACGACAGTTGCTATCATTTCACGTTGTGTACGGGTAAGATCAGATTTCCCAAAGATAATGCTGCGGTAGAATTGGTAGTGAGCTTTCATGGCTTCAGGATTCAAACTCTGAACCTTTAAAATATGAGCCATTTTTCTTCCGCGTCCGGCAATTGATTCGTAAACCTCTTTTAATTTTCCTGTCGCTTTTTCTTCATCTATCATTTTAATGTGTGACACGTTTAGTCTCCTTTTTAAAAATCTGTGTTCATCTGTGGATTAGTCTTATTCCAATTCAAAACTATCACCAAACTGCGGAACCGTAACGTTCCAACCATAAGTTTCTTTTATCTTCTCAGCCATTGATTGGCTGGCTTCAGTTTCTCCATGAACCATAAAAACCTGCTTTGGTGTTTTATTGAACGGCATCAGCCAGGCCAGCATTTCATTGTAATCTGCATGGCCGGAAAAGCCATCGATCATCTCTATTTGAGCATTTATCGGAACTTGCTTTCCATGGATTTTAACAGTTTCTTTCTTCTCCTGAATAACTCTGCCGCGTGTTCCTTCGGCTTGATATCCCATAAGTAAAACAGTATTTTTGGGATCCGGTAATCGTTGAGCCATATGATGTAGAATCCTGCCTCCGGTAACCATGCCACTGGCTGAAATTATGATACAACCGGAGCGGTGACTATTTATGCTCATTGAGTCTTCTCTGGTTCGACAAATATGTAGATCTTTGGGTCTGAAAATATCTTTACCCTGCATTTTCTGCATCCGTGCATAAAGGTCAAAATCTTTTATATGATCTTTAAAAATATCAAGTGCATTAATTGCCATTGGTGAATCTACGAAAATAGGGTAGGAAGGGATTTTACCTTCCTCTTCCAGCAATCGCAGAAGATAAAGAAGTGTCTGCGTTCTGCCTACACTGAATGCCGGGATTACCAGCGAACCACCGCGCTTCATGCTTCTGTTAATTACTTCCACAAGGTCGGAAATCGGGTCAGATGATTCATGTAAACGCTGTCCGTAAGTTGATTCTAAAATTAAATAATCTACATTATAAACTTGATCAGGTTCATTTAACACCGGAATTTCAGGGCGTCCAAGATCACCACTGAACAGAATTTTGCGCGATCCATCTGCTGTTTTTGTTTTTACATCTACTAGCGCAGAACCTAATATATGACCGGAATCATGGAGCTTGATACGGGTATTATCGGAGAGTTTGAAAAAATCTCCATAATGAAGAGGATGGAATAAATTCAAAGTCTTTATCGCATCTTCTTTTGTATATAGTGGCATAGCCGGTGAGTGTTTGGAAAAACCTTTTTTATTAGCCCATTTGGCATCTTCTTCCTGAATGTGGGCACTATCTTTAAGCAATACTTTGCATAGTTCAGCGGTAGCATGAGTACAGATTATTTTACCATTAAAACCTTCTCGTACAAATTTGGGTAGATAACCACTGTGATCGATATGAGCATGGGTGAGAAGTACATAATCGAAGGTAGATGGCGGAATAGGGAATACTTCCCAATTTTTTAAACGTACTTCTTTTGGACCCTGAAACATACCACAATCGATCAGCAGATTTTTTCCATTGATTTCCAAATGAAAACGCGAACCTGTAACTGTGCCAGTAGCTCCATAAAATGTGAGTTTTGTCATATTTTCACCTCATCCCAACCTTCTCCTCAAGGAGAAGGAGCAGTTGTCATCAATGCTTTATTTGCATTGCTCCTTTATCCCTTCCAAAGAAATAAGGTCAGGCTATTTTTTACTTTTTCCAAATTATTCAGGATATCAATATTACTGAATCTTATAATCTTTAATCCCAGAATGTTCATTATTTCATCTCTAAGTTTATCATATTCTTTCTGAGATTCATGAATTCCACCATCGATTTCAACAACAAGTTTCTTGTCATGACAATAAAAATCAGCTATAAAAAAACGCTTATGATCTTCATAATCAAATTCAATGGGAAATTGACGTTTGAATTTCAAATCAAGAAACCTTCTGTTGCGTACCATTTGCCAAAATGCATCCTCTGCAACAGTACTTCGTTTTCTCAAATCTCTGGCTGTTTCAAATGCAAATTTTGCCATTCTTCACCTCATCCCAACCTTCTCCTCAAGGAGAAGGGGTATTCCCCAAACATATTTCACTTAGACTACTTCCTCTCCTGTTAGGAGAGGATTGAGGTGAGGTTAAATAACACATTTCCCCTCCTATAATTTATTCAATTTCCATTTGATTTATGCTTATCTAATTTGCAAGTAAATAATTGAAAGCTTCTGACAAGTTGCTTGAAGGAGAGTAAGGTTTCTATAGAAAATATGATTCTATTATTATTGTGTTATATTACTTTCCAATACAGAAATTTTCAAAAATATTATTGCGGATATCATCAGAAGTTATCTTGCAAATGATCTCATCCAAAGCTTCACTTTCAGATTTGTCATCTTTATTCAGTTAAAGTTTGGGTAGCCAGCTGAATCTGAACCCAGGCATTCAATGAGGATGAGGTTTGTCTATCTGATCCCTCCTTACTGCCACCACTGCGTCCACCACCACCGCGACCACTGCCTTTTCCACCAGACATACCGCTGTCCATACTACTGGGACGATTATCCATTTGAGAGTTCATCTCTTCAAAATCTATTTCTGATGTTTCAAAATATAGACAAATTTCACTACCTGGTTCAGCACCAATCGTAGCAGAATAAACCTGATTGTGTTTGTATGGTATCTTCAGCTCATAAACAAATACACCTTTTTGTACACCAAGCGCTATTTCCACACCCACTAGATTTTTAATTCCCACTGTTTTTCCATTATTTTTTTCAGAGCCCAGTATTTCCAGTTTATTAGACATTTCGTTCACCATTTTTTCCATCATTTCGGGTTCTATGTCTCTAAAATTTGAGTCTATCTTACTTCTATCTTTTACCATGTTCTTTAAACCTAGTGGGAATTTGATGCCGAAATCCTTCTTTCTTTTACCCTCTCCATTAAACCATATGGTCAAACCCTGCTTCAGAAGCAGTTCACTAAGTTTACGGTTGGTTGGATAGAAACATAGATATAGGTATCTTTCATCATTCATCACACCTACAGTGATGTTTTTTTCTCTTATATAATATTTCTGATCTTTCCAATCTTCATCATTTCCATCAATGATAACTGTTCTATCTTTCCAGCTACTCTGTAATTCAATGCTATTACAACCGGTTAATAATACTGCCACAACCAGTACTGAAAATATAACTATTTTCTTTTTCATTAATTAACTCCTAACTTTGATTTCACATCTTATGACACGAATAGTTAAGATTCTCTGCATTATAATTAAAATTATTTATAGATTATTCAATCAGTTGTCTCTATAGAAAATGTGATTCGAATTTTATTGTGTTGTCTTATTTTCCAATACAGAAATTTGCAAAAATATTATTTAGGATATCATCAGATGTAACTTTGCCGATGATCTCTTCCAAGGCTGTGCTGGACTCTTTCAGATCAAAAGCAGTGAATTCATATCCCATGCCGTTTCTGATGGATTCCAAAGCCTTACTTACGGATAATGCAGCTTTATTTACGGCAGCTATTTGCCTAGTATTTGTAAGAATTCCCAAATGTAATTCTTCTTCAGATATTTCTATATTGTGCAATAGAGAACTCTTAAGATCATCAAGCCCAGAGCCTTCTAATGTTGAACAGGCAATATATCCTTTATCCTTAAATATTTGAAGCTCAGATTTCTCAAATTTATCGGATTTATTTAAAACTTTAATTATTTTATTTTTATCTACAAGCTTAGTAAGAATGTCATATTCTTTTATGTTTTCATCACCATCGATAACAAATAAAACTTTATGAGAATCTTCAATAATTTCATAAGAACGTTTAATGCCGATTTTTTCAATTTGGTCAGTAGCTTCCCGCAAACCGGCAGTATCAAATACACGAACCAGATATCCATTAAGAGAGATAACCTCTTCCAGATAATCACGCGTTGTTCCCGGAATTGGTGTTACAATTGCCCGTTCGGTTTCAAGAATGGAATTGAATATGCTGGATTTTCCAACATTTGGAGCTCCTACCAGGCTAACCTTTAATCCATCTTTTATGATGAGACCTTCCTCCCCGGTTTTAGCAAGATATATGAGTTCTTGATGTAGAGTGGAGAGACCATTAATTAAATTGTTATTATCCAATTCATCCAGATCCTGTTCCAGAAAATCTATTTCAAGTTCCAGTTGAGTTCGAAAATCTGTTAATTGAGCTAATAGTTTTTCAATTCGACTGCGCAGGCTTCCTTCATATTGTTGAAGTGCTGCCAGATGTGAAATTCTTGTTCTCGCAGTTAACAGATCACCAACAGCTTCTGCTTGTGTAAGTCCGATCTTATCATTCAGAAATGCACGTTGAGTGAATTCTCCGGGTTCTGCTAATCTGGTATCCCGCAGCAAAATTGCTAGAATTTGATTTGTTATGAAGGTACTTCCATGACAGGAAATTTCTACAACATCTTCTCCCGTATAACTATGAGGTGCTTTAAAAACGGTTACAATAATCTCATCTACAAGTTTATCCGCATCTAATATACGTCCAAAAATAGCTTTATGGGAAGGTTGGTCTTTAAGATCTGTTTTGCTTTTGAATATTTTGGAAACTATGTTTATTGCCTTGTCTCCACTAACTCTGAGAACCGAAATTCCGCCAATTCCTATTGGGGTGGAAATTGCAGAAATTGTATCGTGAGAATATTCCATTGTTTTTCTATTTTAAGATTGAGATGATCTCTTTAGTTATTTTATTAACTGATATTCCCATCAAATCTTTTAATTGGTCTATAGTTCCATGTTCAATAAACTCGTCAGGAATACCAAAAGAATAAACTTTTACATCTGAATTGGAAAAATGAGATTTTACCATACTGCCAAATCCGCCGATAAGTGCATTATCTTCTATAGTAATTATTGTATGAACTTTCTTTTCGATATCGGCTAATAAATTAGTATCAAGAGGCTTTAGAAAACGCGGATTGATAAGATATGGATCAACACCAGGAAGTTTGGTTTTTAATTCTTGATAGATAATTTCTGCATCTTCCATAGCTTTTCCAACACCAATTATCGCAACATCTTTTCCCTTGTGTATAATTACACCTTTTCCCATCTCAATAGGTTTAATTTTTTTATCCAAATATTTCGCACAACCACGTGGATAGCGAATTACGATAGGTCCGTCATTGTAATCTGCTGCAAATCTTAGCATGGCAGAAAGTTCCTCGGCATTAGCAGGAATGAGAATAAGAAGTCCGGGAATTAGATTGAGATAAGAAAGATCAAAAACACCATGATGTGTGGCTCCATCGTCACCGACCAACCCAGCACGATCCAAACAGAATACAAGTGGTAATTTCTGCAAAGCAATATCATGAATAA
>JAGLPW010000077.1 GCA_023137125.1 Candidatus Cloacimonadota bacterium
TTTTCTTCTTGCTTGGCTGTGGAGCTGTTTGTTATATCCAATTTACAGAAATTAAACATCAAGCGGACTTTTTACCCCAAGTTTATTTTTATTTAAAAAGTGAGTATATATCATTGTTGTTCGAACATCTTTATGACCTAATAATTCTTGCACTGTTCTAATATCATAGTTGTTTTCAAGTAAATGAGTTGCAAAACTATGACGCAAAGTATAACAGGATGCTCTTTTGTTTAAACCGCTATTTATCAGTGCCTTTCTAAATTCTCTCTGAACAGCACTTTCGTGAAGATGGAATCTGATAGTTTTTTCCAGTTCGGGATGATAATATAACCTCAAAGCATGAAATAAATATTGCCATTTAAAATCTTTGGAGGCATTCGGATATTTTTTATTCAAACTCAATAGTAAATTTACATCTCCTTTTCCCTGTTTTAAATCTTTTTTATGAATTAATTCTCTTTTTTGTATTTGTTCTTTTATGGGTTTAATCAATTGTTGAGGTAATACGGTTCTTCTATCTTTATCACCTTTTCCATTGTGATAATTATTTGGCTGTAATCAAAATCTATATCTTTAATTCGAATGGATAAAGCTTCTGTTAGTCTTAATCCGGAACCGTAGAGAATTTGGCAAATCAATAAATGTGTTCCGGTTAAATGAGAAAAAACTAAATCAATCTCTCTTTTACTTAATACTACAGGTATATGAAATTTTCTTTTAGCTCTGATAAAATCGGAAAAATCAACTTTTTTGTTTAAAACCTCTCTATATAAAAAAAAGTAAAGCATTTAAAGCCTGATTTTGTATTGATGGAGCAACTTTTTCTTTAACCGCCAGATATGTTAGAAATTTTTTTATATGCTCACCACTCACATTATAAACATCCTGTTGTTGATGGTAATAATAAAATTTTTTCATCCAGTAAATATACGATTTTTCAGTTTTTAAGCTGTAATGTTTCAATCTCATTATTTCATGGACATTAGTTAAAATCTTTTTTGGCATTAGTCTCCTCGCAAGCATATTAAAACTATACTGCAAAAAATTATTCATATACTTTTTTTTGCAAAATATTTTTTCCCTTGACAGAAAATGTTTTTATTAATCCTATTATTTTGCTAAAGTTATAAAGAATTCTGAATATTGATATGTTATGTTAACAAGCGAAGATATTAGGTTACTAAACTGCGAACTTCGCAGTTTATTGCGATGTTATGCCGCCTGCTGCAAAATAGGTTGCGGTAGTGGGAGTTACGGCACTGAATAAGCAACCTCAACTCAATCTTAATAGGAGAATCTCATGGAAAGTAATTCATATTCGGGTGAGTCTCTGGAAAAGGCTCTACAAGAAGGTGTCCTGACCCAATCACAGGTGGTTCTAACCGGTATAGTGAAGCCGTCTGAAAAAAGTGGTTACGTTGGATTTAGCCAGATTGGCTGCGATGAATTGGTCGATTTGCCAACGAGTATGATCGCACAAGCTGATCACATCAGTCAGTACAGATGCGGTGATCATACTCATCCTATAATGAGGATCACGCTAAACGAAATGGACAGCTTAGAAGGAAAGGTCCTTTTGGAACTTTTGGAAAAAGCTATGCCTCATCAAGGAGCTTCGACCGTCAGAGCCGGATCAAAAAGGGAACCTCTACCCATAGGGATTCGCGGATCAGTTCCCCACGCGCAGCGCGTTGCTACTCAAAACGGAAGCGGACTGCCGGACACAATTTGTGATTCGGCCGGTGTGATGTGGTGTAAGGACGGCTCATACGGAGACATGTTTGTTTACTACATGTGCGGGAGTTGTATCCCGAGCGGTTTCTCAGGGCTTGCTACTAACGCTTTCGCTTGGACACGGCTTTCACCGCCCGTCTTTAGCCGCGGGAGGCGAGCAGAGTCTTCCTTCTTTAGGCCAGGATCCTGGCCGGGCGACAATCTACCGGACACAATCTGTGACTCGAATGGCACCATGTGGTGTAAGGAAGAAAACTGTATAGGTGACTGGTGTGTGTATTATCCGTGTGGTAGCTGCATCTCCCATTCTTTGGGTGGTCGATTGGTAGTTGCGCGTTAGAAATCGAAGTTATCTTGGAGATCGAGGTCGTTTATAGATTGAAGCTGTCCACGATTATCGTTCTATAAAATGCAGATAATGAAAACTTGCTTGCGAAAAGTGCCAGGTGATCTACAAGTGCATAACAATGCCATAAACTCGGACCCCAAAAAGCGCCACTCCTTCGTCGCTATGCTTTTTGAGGCCGGTTATGGCTGGCGTTATGTTTTTCTCAACAATCGAGGGAATATTAAAAAATGACATGTGCTGATTGTAAACATATACATAAGCAGAAAGTTTGAGAAACGTAAGCAGAAAGTTTGAGAAAAATCTTAAACTACGTTATCATACTAATTCTAATGCAAAAATAATTATGAAATACTATTATTCTTGACACAAAAGTTAAAAAAATCAACATACTTTTGTTCTTCATTTTTAATTGGCGTAGCGTACATACGATAGGCATAAAGTGTAGAGAATATATTTTCTGATGAATTAATTGTATAACGTGGAGTGCTGTCGTCTAATTGGATAGGATACCTACCGATTATAGATATTCTTATTAAAGTAGGAGATTGAGGTTCAAGTCCTCACGGTGCTACCATATCGGAGTATTATGGAAAGTGAAGGTTTAAGACAATTCCTTAAAACAGTTGGAGATGCTGTGTATTTGTTGAATACCATTTGTGTTGGGCTAGATGGTGTTTCAAAAGGTTTAGTAACCAAATCTGATAGTTTAACAATTTCTTGGAAATCAAGCGATCCAATGCGCACGGCTATGTCTGCAAGAAAATTTGCTGTTCGATCTGCATTGATTTTTGTAAATGAAGCACTATTAAATTATATTGAGTTTCTTGCTGATTGTTCATTACAAGATCCTAATATTGTTAGAGCTTGTAACTCAGATGGAGCTACTGAAAAAATAAAGCAATTATCAAAACAAGTTAATGGACAAGAAATATACTGGTTACCATTTGTAATATTACTAATTAGATGGAGAAATAAAGTTGTTCATAATAGTTCTTCAAAACTTTCCCCTCTATTTAAAAAAATATTAACTGAAAATTCAAATATAATAAAGAAGCGACATGCAGGTATCAATGTGTATGAAACAATTCAAAATTTTGCTGAACAAAAAATTACTTTAAAAGATTTTTCAACAATGATTGCTGTTACAATTAAATTTGTTCGTTTTTTAGATAAAACTCTATATCCCTCAATATCTAATCCTGAAGTGTTCATATCACGAATAATTGATAGAAAATTAGTAAGCATTTATAAAAGAATAATTGGAGTAAATGGTTTAAATAAGCAAAAGAGTAAATTCAAATCATTTCTTAGCTCAACCTTTCCTTCTATTGGTGAAGGAGAATTTGATACTTTGTTCAAAAATAGATTTATTTTGGTAAAAGAAATAGATAAAAGAATACATGAACAATCAGAAAAAAGTAAAAAATAATTGTATGCTATAACAAGCGTATCGACGGTAGAGTTGGTCAGTGCTCTTTGTTAGAATCTACCGATTCAGGATTTAGCGGTTTGTACGGGCTGAATCATTCTGATTCCACTGCACACCCAAACATTAGACGGCATTGATCAAAATCATATTTAGGAGGTTTGATTATTAGAACTGGAACCATCTATATTATTAAAAATATAATCAATAGCAAAGTCTATATTGGGCAAACTACTATGTCTGCAAGAGAAAGATTTTTAACGCATATGAGACAATCAACATTAAAAATACGAAAATATAAATTATATTATGCTATAAATAAATATGGAAGAGATAATTTTTATTTTGAAGTTATTGAAGATCGAGTCCCATTATCTATTATTGATGCTCGAGAAATCTATTGGATAAAAAAGTATAATTCCTATTATAAAGGCTATAACTCTACGAAGGGTGGAGATGGTAGAATTATTAATAAATTAGAAGATGAAGAAAAAATCATTTCCTTAGTCCAAGATGGAGTCGCAACAACAGAAATTGCAAAAATATACAATGTTGATAAGACCACTATTCGTAGACTTCTCTGGAATAAAGGAATAAGTCTATATAATAAAATTGATAATGAAGAATTCGTAAAGTTATATCCAAGAATGAAAAACAAAGAAATAGCATTATATTTTGGAGTTAATGAAGTCACAATTACTAGAAAAAAAGACGAACTAAATATCAGAAAGAATAAAAAAACAATCCAGAAATGGGTCAATTTTAATGTAAACGGATTTAAATCTGATTTTGAAAATGGTATAGACCGTACATCAATATGTACAAAGTATAACATATCAAACTCTACAATGTACAGACTTGCAAAAAAATATAACTTAAAATGCAATAAAAGAATAAATAAAAAAAACAGAAGATCCTATGCTAATAATTCTGATTTTAATATAACAAATTTTATTGAGGATTATAATAACAATATGGGTACTATGGATATTTGTAATAAATACGGTATCTCATTAGCAACATTTAATCGTATTTGCAGAAAACACAATTTACAAAAGCACCCGTAATTGGTAAAAATGCCATCTAATAAAAGTGCTTGCGCTTCAGTTGGTCAGTGTTTCTTGTTTAAATCTTTCGATTTGAACGATTAGGCGGTTCGTTTTGGCTGAGTTCGGATTAGCACCGCACACGCGAAACATTATGTCTCATCCTTTATTGCGAAAAGTGAGAATTAAATGAAAACAGTTAATAATGACCATCATGCTTGGTTGCTTAGGTGTTTTATCATTCATCAATATTTAAACGGAAATGTTGATGACGATTATGACAATATTGCAGATTGGTTAGAGTTGTGTTCTGGAATCGAAAAAGTAGATATTCTCACAGCAAAATTTGATGAAGCAGTGTATTTATGTAAAACCGTTTCTCAGTTTGAAGATGATAGAAGTAAATTATTATCAAAGTTTGTTAGAAATCTTGTTGAATTTCACTTTGCTTGGGGAAGTCTCGAGTCTTTAATCATTAAACTATTACCTGAAAAGAAAGTTAATGATTATGGCAAAATTAATGCACTTTGTGGTTATCTATTAAAAAATAATACTTCAAATTATTTACCAAAATATTATATTACAATCTTCAACAAATTGATTTCAATTCTAAGATCTGATTTCTATTATCAATCTGACTTAGAAAATATTGGATTACTAAAACAAACAACATATTCTTACAAAAATTATGTTGATAAAGCTGGAATTGGTATATTTACAGTTTATAAAGTGCGAAATAAATTTGCTCACGGTGCTATGAATATTCCATTAACCGAAGAATACACTGGCAACAAAGTAGAAGAGCTAAAATTACTAAATTTATCTACTAAATTAGTGCTATTAACAATTCAAATGCTTCTAGCTACTGACTTAAAAGATTCAGATTATGTATTAGATGATAATTATTTATTAAAAAAATCGAATGGAAAATCAGCATTAAAATATTTACTTGAATTACATTTAGAAATAGATGAATACGAAGAATAGATCATTGGAAAAATTGATTTCGATGAGACATAACAAACGTGTCAGCGGTAGGCTTCGTGGTGGCTTTGTCCTGAATCGTTCCGATTCAGGGTTTAGCGGTTTGTACGGGCTGAATCATTCTGATTCCGCCGTACACGTCAGACATTATATGTAACTAAAATTAATTTCTGATTGACGTAAAAGAAGCGGATTTGAAAGTTCATAAGAAAATAGGAAAATGCATAAATGGTGAATGATAATATTATATTGTGGGATAAAGAACATAGCAGTCCTAAAATCTTAACTGATAATCTTTCAGATAAACAAAAATATTCTTACTTATCAACAGATGCTCGACCTATATTTATCGAGGAAAAATATTTAATGACACTACTGTTTCCAAATATTGATGATTCAATTTTCTCAAAAACAGTATGGGCCGATAAATCTAATAACTATAATATTAATGGTACAAAATTAAATGGCTCTATATATGATTATTTCCGCAAAACAGACCTTTCTTATTTAAGATCAAAAGTTAAAACCTTTCAGCCCACAAATGATATGATTGCAAAAGAAAAGGAAATATTCAATAGTTTCGTCTCTAACAATAAGGAAAGATTAGATTATATTTTAACGAATAAAAACAAAGATAACGAAGGTTATTCAATTGGTGCAGAACCATTTATAAATGAAGTGATTCATAAATATGATAAAAGATTAGTAAATGTTTCTTTTTCCGGTGGTAAAGACTCAATAGCTGTATCAAATTTAGTACGCAGAACAACTGTAACAAATGACATTGTACATTTCTTTGCCAATACAACAATAGAAGATCCTTTAAACTATAACTTTATAAAGCAATTTCAGGAAAATAATTCGAATGTTCTTTTGCTTGAATTTAAAAATGAGAATCAAAACTTCTTTGACTTAGCAGAAAAGATCGGACCTCCAAGCAGAAGAAAAAGTTGGTGTTGTTCTATCTTCAAAACGGGACCAATTGGCTCTTATTATTCAGGGATAAAAGAGAATTTATTAACATTTTATGGCATTAGAAGAAGTGAATCAACATCAAGAAGCAAATACAATCGCGTTGTACAAAGTCCAAAACTAAAAAAACAAATAGTAGCTTCTCCTATTATTGATTGGAAAGATATTGATGTTTGGCTTTATCTTTTTTCTATTAATGCACAAATAAATCCTGCATATAGATTTGGTTATTCACGAGTTGGTTGTTGGTGTTGTCCGAATAATTCAAATTGGTCTGACATATTAAATGCTTTATATATCCCGGATAAATTTGATAACTGGTCAGATCAGCTAATTGAGTTTGCAAAAAAAATTGGTAAACCAGATCCTGAAGAATACACTTATCAAGGATTTTGGAAAGCAAGAGCAGGTGGAGAAGGCTTAACAAAAGCCAAAGAAGTAAAATTTAAAGTTAAGCAAGAAGATGAACGAAGCAGAACATATTTTCTAACTAAAGAATTAGATATCAGTTTCTATGAGTATTTCAAACCTTTTGGTCAAATAGGCATAAGAAATGATGAGATACAAAATGGTTTAGTTAATATTATTGATAAAAAAACGAAAGAGTCTATTATAAGAATAGAAGCTAGATTGGGAGAAAAAGTTGTAAATATCAAAATTTTAAAGGACTTGCTCAACCGTTATCTAATAAGTGAGAATAAAAATAAAGTTATTAACCATAATATCTTTAATTACATTGAAAAGCAAATCAGAAAATTCCAAGTTTGTATAAATTGTAAAGCGTGTACTGGCACTTGCCCTGTATCTGCAATAAAAGTTTTAGAGAAAAACAAATTGCCATATTACATTTATGAATATAAATGTATTAATTGTTTGAAGTGTGTAGATCATTTTCCTAAGGGTTGTTTAATAGCATCTGCATTAGACACAAAAAAGGTTGAGAATGAATTATAAATATTTAACAGGTCATAATACTTTTTACCTCAGGGAAGGTTGGTTAAAGAAAGGTCTATTTGAAGTTCAAAGAAATCCGGAAATATTTCAAGCAAACAATTTAATTAAAGCGATCGATTCTTTAGGAATCGGTAGTAATATGGTAACATCATTGAAATATTGGTTACTTTATTTTGAACTTATTGAAAAGGATTCAGATCATAAATATAAGATGTCGAAATTTGCCGATATGATTATCTCTATGGATAATTATTTGAACAAGAACGGAACCCTTTGGTTATTACATTTGCGAAGTAGTAATAACTCATCAATTTGGAAAATTATGTTTCAAGAAATGGAAATCGCAAAATTCTCTAAAGAACAAGTTTTCGATAGAGTTATCATCAGATTAAAAGAAGATGATAAAAAATTTGCTGATAAAACAATAAGAAATGCAGTAAATATCTTCATTAATACATATTATCATGAGAATAATAAGGACCCTGAAGATAATATATATTCACCACTGAGCAAACTTAGACTTATTGTAAAAGATATTGATAATCATTTTAAATTTCGTAATATACCGGCTAATGAAATTCCTATTTATCTTATTTATTATATTATTTTTACAAAAGATGACAAGATAATTTTAAAGAGAGCTTTTGAAATCATTAATAGATATATTCGGATTGATATGAATAATTTAAAGAAAAATTTAAGGCAATTAGAAAAGAGGAAATTTATCTCTATAGATCGAGCAGCGGGATTGAATAACATTTCAAAAAGACGAGATTTCAATGATGATGAGATATTCGATTTAATTATTAATGGAGACTCGAGTGAATAAAGTACTAAACATTCTTGAGAGTTTCAAATATTCAATTAACATAAAAGATGATTATCTTAATAATGAAAAGATTAGGGGATTCTTTCCAACATACAAAACAACTCATAGATTAATAAAATTCATTAATGGGATCAATAGTAATAATAATGGATCATTATTATTATCCGGTGCATACGGAACGGGAAAATCATTTCAAATTGCAGTTCTTCTGGCAATTCTTACATCAAAAGAAAACAAAATAGATTTTGATACCTTGTTGAAAAAGATGCAAATTGAAGAAAAAATTATTACTGATATTTCAAATTCAATAAAGATGAACAACTATTTAATTGTTTTTCCTGATGATTATTTTTCTGATTTTAAGCAAGCAATTGTTATGGGGATTTTGGATTCAATTAACCAACACCGATTAGAGATCAATCTAAATACGAATTATAATGTAATAACGCAGAAGATATTAAATTGGAAAAAGAATTACACTTATGTTTTAAAAATGTTCGAAAAAGAACTTGAATCGAAGAATATTACAATTCAAAACTTTTTACATAAAATAGAAGAACACGATCAGAATTACTACAAAATTTTTGAAGAAATTTATCCCCAAATTATGGGAGGGGATAAATTTACACCTTACGATTCACTAATAAATATCGCAAAAATCATTACTGATTTCGAGCAGCAAGTTTGTAAGCAAGGTTATGATGGTGTCATTTATGTATTTGATGAATATGGTAGATATCTTGAAGAAAACATTCATAATATCAATGTTAAGCAAGTACAAGATGTAGCAGAATACTGTAATGCCAAAAACAACTCAAATTTAATTCTCATAAGCCATAAAGATTTATTTCAATATTCTTACCGATTGAGAGATGAACATTTAAGATCTGAATGGGAAAAGGTGAGTGGCAGGTTCTACAAAGAACATTTATATTATGAAGAAAATAATGTATTTGAAATGATCAATAAAATTCTTTCAAAGACAGATTCATTTGAAAAATTTACTAAAGATAATGCTGAATTCTTTATAACTCAGAAGTTCTTATTTGAAGAATATTCCCCCGAAGCTGATATGCCACAATTAGAAACGATTTATCCACTAAATTATATTTCATTGTTATTGCTTCCGAGTTTATCACAAAAGTTGGCTCAAAATGAAAGAACTCTTTTTTCATTTCTTTGTGGTGATGAAGAGTTGAGTTTAAAAAATATCTTTAATAATCAAGATGAAAATCCTCACTTGATAACACCTGATTATCTTTATGATTATTTTAACCAGAATTTCAATTATTTTGATATTGAAAGTACAGAATATCGCACATATCTAAATTCTAAAGAATTAGTAAAAAGAGTTAGCAATGTAAGTTTAAAAAAACTAATTAAGATTATTGCTGTCATTTTTATTAACAATGATTTTGAAAGGATTAAACCAAATTATGCTACTTTAAATCTTGCTTTCGGGAAAGAGCAAAAACTGTTCGATGATACTCTATCTATTTTAATCAAACAGGGATTCATTGTTCATAAAAGGCATTTAGATCATTTTATTCTTAAAACTGAATTTGAGGTTAATGTAGATTTAGAAGTTGAAAATTATATTAAAAATGAATTAGGAAATGTTAATTATATTGAAATTCTTGAACATAATATCCCTCTGGAATATGAGTATTCAATTCAATATAATAATAAGTTTCATGTAACTCGTTTTTTTTCAAAACATTATATAAATAGTAAATATGAAAATGAGTTTATTGGGAAAAACTATTGTGATGGTATTATTCATTACTTAGTTCCATTGGAAATATCTGAACTTCAAGAATTTAAAATTGATCAATCAAACTCCAATATTTTAATAATTCCTTCAGAACCTTTGAAAATCTCAAAAGAATTAAAAATCCTTGAATCTATCAACAGAATTGCAACAGGAAATCTTTACCACGAAAACAATTCCGCTAAACAGGAATTAATGAAGTATAAATTAGAAATGATTAATATCATAAAAGAAAGTATACACAATGCTTTTAAGAACTTCCATAGATGTAAAATTTATGTGAAAAATATTCTAACTGATATTAATACAGAAATAGAATTCCAAGAAGTCTGTAGCAAATATTTAGAAAAAAAGTTTAAAAATTTTATTCCTATAAATTATGAATTAATTAATAAAAATAATATTAGTAGCCCAATGAAAAAGAGTCGAATTGAAATTCTAAGAAAGCTGAAGAGTAATGAAATAACTGAAGAATTTTTCTACAAAACAGGCTCTGAAAATAGTGTTGCTCGAATTATTCTATTAAACAGCAATATTTATAATCTTGAAAGACAATGTTTAGATTTTGAAAACTCTGAATGTCTTTTCAAAGAAATTTATAAAACAATTGAAAAAAAACTTAAAAAAAGAAGTGTCTGTTTCAATGATCTTTATTTTGAATTTACTTCTTCTGATTCCTCATATGGTTTTAGAAAAGGAATATTCACTTTTTTATTAGCATTAATTTGTGAATTAAGACTAAATCAGGTCTACATTAGTAATAAGGGAAATGAGTTAACCATATCACCTGAAATTTTTGATAAAATCGAGAAATCTCCTGAAAAATATGAAATAGGGATTATAAAATATAGTGATTCTGAAAATTCATTTCTAGATAATCTGGCAAATAAATATAAAGTTCTTATTGATTCTAAAATGTATGAAGAAAATAAATCATTAGCAGTTTTTTCAGCCTTTCGCAGGTGGTTATTATCACTTCCAAAGCTTGTGATAAATTCAGAATTTAAAGAGAATGATAATTTGCTTAGTATAATAAGAGGAATTGCAATCAATAATTCGAAGGAGTTTTTCTTTCGTAAATTACCATCCATATATAATACTTCCGATTTTGAAATTATTAATAAATCTTTTATAAATGATGTTGATATTTTAGAACAAATGTCATCTAAGATTGAAAAACGAATTGAATCCGAAATTAAAGATGTACTACAGTTATCAGATAAACCATTTGAAGAAGCTTTGACTGAATGGAGCAAAAAAGCAAAAAATGATAAGAATAGTAAAGATTACAATGAACATCTATTTGAATGGTTAGTATATAATACCGAAACACCAATAAACAATAAAAATTCATTTTTAAAATTCTTTTCTGAAAAGATTCAGGGATTTGATTATTATAATTGGATTTCAGAAAATAGTTTTGATGACTTTTCGAACAAATTAAAAATAGTTGTTGGGAAACAAAAAAAAATAAGCATTAAAAGGAGTACTACGGTTGAGATGAAGACTTTAGAGAAGCTTTTAAAAACTAAACTTGAACAGGATTTAAGAAATTTTGGAACAAGTATGACAAATGAAGAAAAAAAAAATATTCTAGCTATTTTGTATAGTGAGATTGATTCATAAATGTCCATTAAAGATTTGAATTTTCCACCAGTCGTAACTACTTCTGATGGTAATATATCTGAAATCTTCTTTATTCCGTTATTAAATAAATCTGTCCTATATTATAGAGGTGTTGGATACTTTAGCTCTGCTTGGATAAAATATAATTCAAAAGGTATCCTAAACTTTATCAATAATGGTGGAAAAATTAAATGGATTACAAGTCCAATTCTTAGTGAAAAAGATTGGACATATATGAAGTTGGGAGACAAAGCAAAAGTTGACAAATTATTGAAAAAAAAATTAAATGAAGTGGTAATTGATCTTGAGAAATCATTAGAAGAAAAAACATTAGCTACATTCTCTTGGATGATTTCTGATAATATTGTTGAGATTAAATTGGCCTTACCTTACAATAACTTAAAAGGAGAATTTCATGATAAATTTGGATATTTTGAAGATTCTTTGGGTAATTCATTAAGCTTTCAAGGATCTAATAATGAAAGTATTAATAGTATATTTAATTATGAATCTTTTTTTGTATTAACTTCTTGGGACAATTCAGAAAGTATACGTAATCATTCGAATATCAGTAAAACTAGATTTTTGAAGATTTGGAATGGAGATGATAAAAACTTAAAAGTTTATAGTATTCCAAATTCTATTAAAGAAAAGATAGTTAAGCTTAGAAAAATCTCACCAAGACCTTATAATTTATCAAGATACAAAGAAAAGAGAGTCGGTATGGGACCTAGAATTCCAGATAAGTTTTCTGATGTCAGAGATTACCAGAAAAAAGCTTATGAAAACTGGAAAAGTAATAACAAGAAAGGTATATTTGCAATGGCTACTGGTACCGGAAAGACAGTAACAGCTCTTTATTGTGCTTTACAAGAATATTTGTTAAATAAAGCTAAGAGAAGTGATTATAATTATAATGTTATCGTATTAGTTCCATCAAAAACACTGGTTAATCAATGGGAAAAAGAAATTAGGAGTTTTCATTTCTATTCTACTATCAAAGCTTATAGTAGTAATTTGACTTGGAAGAAAGATGTAAAGAGGATTATTGATGATAAGAAATATTCAGATATTGATTCGAATTACTTTATAATAGCTACTTATAGAACATTCATTTCTTCTTATGATAAATATTTTTCGAAATTAAACAAAAAGACTCTTTTAATTGCTGATGAAGTTCATAATATGGGTAGTCCTGGTTTTTTAGATTTAATTTATGACATCACTTTCGAAGATAGAATTGGTCTATCTGCAACTCCAAAAAGAATTTACTCACCTTCGAGTTCTGATATTATCAGCAATTTTTTTAACACTCAATACCCATATACGTTTAATTTTTCTATGAAAGAGGCAATTAATCAGAAAATTTTAACTGAATATTTCTATTTTCCAAAATTAGTTTCACTCACTGATTGTGAATTTGAAGAATATCGAAAAATTACTAAAGAAATAGGGAAATTTTATCACTATGAGCACAATTTAAAACCGAAAAACAATTCAAATTTGGAAAGATTATTAATTAAAAGAAAAAGACTCATTAATGGAGCTGAAAATAAAATAAATGCTTTGATTGACATTATACATGAGATTAAATCTAAAAAAAAGATCTCTCTTGATTATTGTTTAGTTTACGCTCCAGCAGGTTCTAATTATTTCAGTGGATGGACTCATGATTATGAAGAAGACCAAAGAATAATAAATGATATGCGAAAAATGGTTGATACAATATTCCCCGATGTATCTCAAAACCTATATGTTAGTGAAACAAAAGATAAAGAAGATATAATTAATAGCTTTCGACTTGGAGTTATTGATTTATTGTTTGCAATAAATTGCTTAGATGAAGGAGTTGATATTCCACAAACAAAAATCGGGATTTTCACTTCAAGTACAGGCAATCCTAGACAATTTATCCAAAGAAGAGGTAGATTATTAAGAAAACATCCCCAAAAAGATTTTGCTTATGTTTATGATATGATAGTTATTCCTCCTAGAAGTGGAACAACATATGAAGAAGAAAAGAAACTAATTATGAATGAATTACGAAGAGTCAAATATTTTTTAGAACTAAGCAGGAATTTTACCGATTTTGATGACTATTTTCAAGATTTATGCGATTATTACAAAATAAGTTATTTAGCAATCGATATTGATGAAGAAATGCTTTAATAAGAGGAGGTAATTTTGAAGTATGAAGATATTGGGAAAGAGATGTTATTAGACATCCAAAGTGATAGTGAACTTATTGATAAATATAAGTTAAGCAAATTCGATAAATTGGATTTTAATATAAATAATAAGTTGATTCATACTCTTTTTGCTATTTGCAAAAATAAAGATGAAAAAGCTCACAAGGATGAAGAAAAAACAAATACTGCTAGAATTTGTAAACAAATAGATCACATATTGAACTTTTAGACTCCAAGGAGACGAAATGGCTGATATTAAATATGTTAAGATGTACAATTTCTATAATTACTTCGGAGATGATAACATTTATGAATTTCACAATGGAATGAATGTAATTATAGCTGACAATAATGGTGGCAAATCAAAATTATATAATGCTTTTTTACTAGTTATTAGTAACGAAGTTATTGATTCTGATAGTAGAAAAAAAAAATCATTAGTATCAAAAATTGACAAATTTAAAGTTATCTCAGACAGAGCAAAAAAAGAAGCAGAGCAAAATGATGTTTTAATAACTGGAGTAGAGCTTGCATTTGAAACAGAAACATATATTTTCACATTTAATAAAACATTTGTGTCGAAAAAACTTAATCAGAAATCTCCTTATAATTTAGAAAACTGGAATATTGGAGATCTAAAAACAAATATAAAACGAAAAAATAAAAGAAGTAGAACTACACAAGCAATTGATATTGCAGATGAACAGGAAAAATTAGATTCTCTACTACCTTTTCAATTGAGACAATATTGTATGTTTCAAGGGGAGGAAGTAGTAAACTTGGTAGATAGTGGTTTAACTAATGCTATTAATAAATTAACTGATTTAAGAAAATTTAGATATTTTGAGAATTTTCTATTAGATATTTATAATAAATTTGATAAAAAATTAAGAAATGAAGAAAAGAGTTCTGCGACCAATCAGCATGAAGCGAATAGATTGGAAAATTCTATTGAACATATTGAAGAAAATATCAAGCTTGCAAAATTTGATTTATCAGAAAGAAATGAGCAATTGATTAATGTTAAAGAAAGTATTGATAAGTTAAGCAGACTTATTAATGAAGCGACTAAACAAAGTAATGTATATAAAGAATATGGTAAAGTTTCTGAAAGATTATCTAAGATTGCCAGTGATATTGAAGATTTTGAGAAGAATTACAATCAATCATTCTTTTCTAATAAATGGATATTGAAAGGTTTTTCAGAATATGCTAAGAAATTCGATTTATTAAGATCCGAATACGAAGATGATTTAGCTCGTCAAAGAATACAAGAATTCAAAACTTTATTGCCACAGGATTCTCCAGATATTCCATCATTAAAAAAAATGCTTGAGGAAGAAATTTGCTTGGTTTGTGGCAGAAAAGCACCAGAAAATAGTGAAGCATATATGCATATATCTAAATTAAAAGATGAACATGAGATGGGAAAGAAAAGTAAAAGACATTCCCCAATAAAATTATTCTGTGATTCTTTATATAGAGAGATAAGTAACATTCCTTTAGAAAAAGGAATTGATGAATCTATTAAAATGAAAGCTGACAAGCTAAAAATGTTAAGAAAACTTAATTCCGAATTATCAGATGAAAAAAATGAACTCTCTAATAAACTGATTACAAATAAAGAAGAGAATGAGAAAATATTGAATGACTATCAAACAAAAGTAGATCAAAAAGGAATACTAAAAAAAACAATTGATAATATTGAAAAGAATTTAGCGATAATGAATGCTGATTTAAGATCAAAGAAAAAACAGTTGAGTAATCTTTCAAAGAATGATCTTGCATTAAAACCTTTAAAGAATTCTGTACAAATACTGGAAGATCTCTTAGAGATTTTCAAGAAAACGAGAAAGAGATTTTATGTGGAAGAAGCAGTAAAATTTGAGGAGAGTATAAATAATATATACAAAAGCCTAACGATGGGAAATGAAACAAATCCGGGTAATGTCAAAATATCAGTAGATAGCACTTATAATTTTTCTGCTAATTTAATAAATAGTGAAGGTGGATCACTTTCCGGTCAAGGAGCAGCTTTTCAGCGAATGAAGCAATTAGCAATTGTAATGGGGCTAATGAACAAAAGCAGAAGAAGTGCTTCATTTCCATTAATAGCAGATGCCCCAATATCAGAAATGGGTGAAATTCTAACTCAAAATTTCTTTTATAACATTCCTAATGTTTTTATTCAATCAATTATATTTATTAAAGACTTTTATGGTGTTGATGGTGACTTAAATGTTATTGGAAAGAATATCATTAACAATCCATCTTTAAATATAAGAGCATTTTTGAATACAGCTATTGGAAAAGAACAACACGAACGAAAAACCGAAATTAAATTAATACACACAGAACAAAATGGAGAACAATTATGAATAGCGAAATTTGGAATAGGATTAAACAAAAGAAATTCAGAGTATTAGCTTCTTACAAAGAAGATATGAAAGACAATTTCGCTAATTTTGGGAAACGAAGCCAAAAATATTCCTCCTTTGGTCCTTTCTACGAATTATATATGTATTGTTTCACAATTGGCTTTCATTCAAATAAAAGAGTTTCTCTAAAATCAATCAAAACTGATACATTTAACTCTGTATTCGAATGGAGAAATGATCATCAAATAATTTTGAAAAACTTTGTAACAATATTAATTTGTAAGGAAGATATACGTAATGAAATAGGCTTTGATTTTTTTTCATTGGAAAAATTGAATATCAATGAGATTAATAAAATCATAGATAGACTAACAAACGTTTTTGAAGAATTTGCTAATGGTGGTTTTGAGATGTTGTATAATGCTTATAAGAAAAATCCTGAAGCTTTTTATGATTTTAGAAGTTTATTTTCTTTCTTTAACTCAATTGTAAAGAATTAAATGAGAAATAATGTGAGCAAGGAAGCAAATCTTAATTTGAAAAATGAAAAGCTTATTTTAAAAGTTATTATTCTGCTTTCTTACTTAATTTTGAGACTGCTGACCAGATGGAGAGTTTGGTAGATTATTTAATCTAATTTCTCGATATTTTTTCAAATTCGGTGTTTACAAACTCGAAATTTGCTCTTCTATCCTTATCGTACTGTAACATTTTTTCAATTACAGTATAAATTTCTAAATTATTATACTTTGAATCTTCTTCTTTAAGTTGTCCCATTGGTACATTTCCTTGAAAAATGAACCATAATACTTTACCAAGCTGAAAAATATCTGATTTTTCATTAATTTTGCAATCAAACTCACCTGATAATTTTTCCTCTGTAAAAGCTTTGTTTGCAGCTTCAGGTGATAAAAAGCCAAATGGTCCAATTTTATCTCCCTTTTCATCAATTCCTGAAAAACCTTCACGATAATCACATAAGCCCAAATCGGCTATTTTCCATTCATTATTTACAAATAATATGTTGTCTGGTTTTATATCACGATGATATATATTCAAATTATGTAAATCTGTTAATCCCCTAATAATTTGTATGCTTAAATCCAATTTACCATCAATATCGTACCCTTTATCAAATATTTTCTCAGTCAAATTCGATTGAGCTTTTTCCATTATATAATATGAATAATAATAGGCATTAATCAAAACATGACCGTCTCCAAAAATGTTAATTATGTGAGATAAGTTATTTTCCTTAGTTTTATATAAAGCTTTAATTTCTAATTGAAAACGAAACCATCTTTTTATTGGTTCAGATAGATTCTTAAGATTCGTACGTAAATTTGGTATCCCCTTGCGTTTCCAATATTTACAAATTTTTAATATTCTCTCTGGCTCAATACCATTTGTATCTTTCAAGATAAAAATGTAGGAATTTCCTCCGTTTTTTGACTCAATTTTTCTCAATTCATACGTAACATTATCATGGATAAACCAATTCCATGTTTCTGAAGAATCGAGAGTTATTCTTTTAATTTTTTTATTATAAATCAAAGAGGAATTTTCTTCTACGCTAGCTGTTTTCTTTAGAGTTGCCATTTATCTTTTTATGCTATTCATATATGTTCAAAGTTAAGAATTGATCAATTTTTTTTATCATATCTTCATTTTTATATTTATGTTTATTCTTATAATACTCCAAAATACTTAATTGAAGTTCGTTGGGTTTATTTTTTGTATTTATAAATAATTCTTCAAAAAAGTTAAGCCTTTGAACTCGAGCATTTTTTGAATTAGATTGACTTACACAATTAGTTGCATAATCAAAAAACGGTTTGCATTTACTGTTTGGCTTTATCTCATTTTGTATCCATACTAATACTTCATAAAAATAGTCGAGGATTTCTTCATTAATGTCTTTATGTGATTTCAAAAAACCGAAAAGTGTAAAAAAATCATTCCTTTGTTTATATCGTGTTTTATTTATTGGGTAAATCTTATTGAATCTTAGAACATGAGAAATGATTTGAACAAATTCATTATGAAGTTCTTTTGCTTCATCAGCAGTTATATCTTTTTCAAAAGTATCTTCAACTTTTATCTTTTTATCAGTGTTACCGAATTTTAATAAAATAAGTAATTCAGAAATAAAATCTGCATCATTCATCCTATCTTGTGCTCTTTGAGTAAAAATATTCAGACTTACAAAATCATCTAATGATAATAGATCTTCGACTAATTCAAGTAAAATAGTTTCATAGTATTTTGCCTTTCTGCTTTCAGGTTTATTTAATCTTAATCCTGTATTATTAACTTTATAATAAAAATCTTCAATAGATTCTAGTTTTTCTTCTTTTTTTGAAACATCAGATATATAAGTGAGAATGAGTGTATAATTAAGAAATTTCTCTTTTTTCTTAGGTAAAAGTTCATCGAATACTTTGTTTTCAGAATCAGTTATTTTGCCATCAAAGTAACCAAGAATAGTTCGAGAACGTTGTTGACCATCCACCATCTCAAACATGGAATCATCTTCTTCATAAATGAAGAAATTTGGAAGTGGATATCCAATAAATATTGTATCAATTAAATCTTGTTTTGCTTTTGTCGTCCAAATTGGATTTCGCTGGTATACTGGTTGTAAGTTTAAATTTCCTGTTTTACAAAATTCAATAAATTCCTTTATTGTCTTTTCTTTAGTTTTGAATTTCATGATTACCTCTTTTGTAAAAGATAAAATTGTCCTGATATCGTCAAGTTTATTCAAGTGATGTAAATTAATGCTGGTTTTGACTTTCAATTTGTTAAAGTTAATATTTCTTGCTTTTTAGTTTGTTATCATAAATATGTCTTTGGTTGTTATTATTTGCTTTTATGGTTAATTTGAAGAAATAGCAAAAAAAAAATGTTTTGTGAGAGGATCGTTACACCTAACACGCAGCTCCACAGCCAAGTAAAAAGAAAAACAAGAAGAGCGTGGCAGCTGCCAAACATTAGTTTTATTAAGGAGATTATTAATGAATTCAATATTGTTAAAAGAAAAAAACCTATTGTTGTTGTCCAATCAGATAAGAAAGATAACAACAATAAGTGTTACACACAAGTTATCTATAACTAACAAAAACTGAAAATGACACAAGAAGAAATAAATATACTTTTAGACACTACTCACAAGATACCTGTTGTATTAAGAAATGAAACCTTCCCAAACAATACACCTTCAAATCAATTGAGTGCTATAGCTCAAAATGGTTTTTCGTTTACAGGGAGGGAGTTGCTTCACGCTATTGGATCTAAAACAGCTTCATTACCTTCAAGCAATCAAGATGAATGTGTAAATGCTGCAATTCTTTACGCACATATTCTAGATTTTCAAAGCCATAATCTAGGATATAAAACAACAATAAATATCGATTCAGATCTACAGACAAATAGGAGTAATGAATTAGGTATTGGTGTAGGTTGCTTAATCGCAAACAAAATATTTAATGTTGATTGGGATACTTTAGAATCAATTAGAGGCCTAGGAAGACGATTTGATTATAGAGCCACTCGCCCACAACAAAAATATGTTTATGAATTTAAGGGGACAAAATATAGATACAATCAAAAAACACAAATTGATGATGGATTAAATAAAAAAAAAGTAATGCATGAAAGAAAAGAATCATATGATGTTGAGTTGATAATTTCAACACATATCGGTTTTTCAAATGAAACTCCAAGGATTATAATAGCAGATCCACCGTTCGAAGGATTAGAATACGAATTTACTGAAGATGCAGAATTATTATATCGCTTAAGGCATTTATCAAGAATTGCACAGTTTATTGGAAATACACCTTTAAGTAGAATTTATTACAACCAATCTAAAAAATTTGTACGCAAAAAGACTATCGGTGAATCTGAGAGATTTGATAGAATATTAGTCAGTACAGATTCTAGAGCATTAGATATTCCATTTAGAATTGATAAAATTTCAGAAATAAAGATTCAGAACAAAAATTTTATCGGACGATGGGTTTCGGATTGGCAATCAGAAAAGACAAGGCAGAAAAGAAAGTACTATGAACTGCCAAAACTTTCCCATACTGGTAAGCTTGAAATTTTTCAAGGAATCTCAGCAGAATTATATCATACAATGATGGAGAATAGAATTTATGAACTAAAAGAAAAAATGAAGTTTGAGAAAATAAAATTAAAGTCTGGAGATAATGTCGAATATACTACATTTAGTGATGGCACAATTATGGGATATAAAATAACAAATGAATAACAGTAGATAACAAAGTGTCATATGTAATGCGGGGTTCAGCGAGTTGTCGGGCTGCAACTCTCAGAAACCACTAAGGCCAAGATTGAAAATTGACAAATTTAAATCGATAAAACTTCAAATTCTTTTCAAAGGATAATTGGAAAAAATAAAATATTGACTTTTAAAGGATGAATTATCAATAATGCTCTATATGAAAAAAGAATTATATAAGTATAAGTTAACTTGTTATTATATAAACGAATAATGAAACATGTTGAACATTAAGAATTTGCTAATTTTATAATATAGGAGCAATTATGGAAGATTTTAATCCCATTGATATTGTTATTGAAGAAGCACAAAATATTATATTTGAGGACTTATATATTCCTGAAGAATTTTTGGATGAAAGACCAAAAAAAAAGACAAAGAAAAAAAAGACACAGAAAAAAATATAAAAATTTAGTTAACAATTAATGCTTTATACAATTTGTGACAAAAATAGGATATATGAACCTCCACCTAAGAAAGATTTTGAACCTGAAGAATATCGATCAGTTTTTAGAATAGATTATGCAAGATTAGTTCATTCTCCTTCATTTCGAAGATTACAAGGCAAAATGCAATTATTTCCAAATGCAGAATCCGATTTCTTTCGAACCAGGTTATCACATTCAGTAGAAGTTGCACAAGTTGCAAAATCAATAGCAATAAGATTAAATAATGAATTTATTACCCCCCCAAAAGATAATCTCATAGATACTGATTTAGTTGAGTTTGCTGCATGAGCACATGATATAGGTCATCCACCTTTTGGTCATGTTGGAGAAGAAACTCTAGACAAATTGATGATTAATAATGGGGGCTTTGAAAGCAATGCACAAACATTAAGATTATTAACAAAATTGGAAAAGAAATACCAAATTGATGGCAATTTAATGATTGGTAAAAATCGTAAGGATACAAGGGTTGGATTAAACTTAACTTTTCGAACTATTGCATCTATTTTAAAGTATGATTCAAAGATTCCAGAATCAAAAAATGACAGAGACCAGTATAATAAAACAAACAACATGAATAAAAAATTCTTTAAAGGATATTATAAATCTGAAGAAGATGTTGTAAATAAAATTAAAAAAAACGTTTTAAAAGAATCCCCTAAATATATTAAAAACGAGTTTAAAACTATAGAATGTCAAATAATGGATATTGCAGATGATATAGTATATTCTACATTTGACTTAGAAGATGCTCTTAAAGCAAAATTTTTATCTCCTTTTTCAATATTATTTGCTTCTAAGAATATGTTAGAAAGAGTGAAAGATAAAGTTAATGAAAATTTACAATGTGATCTTACTACTACTGAAATCAGAGACATTCTATTTGGATTATTTGGTAGATTCTATGAAATGGATAATATGATGGATATCCTAAGAAAGAGACTTCCGAATGAAAAAGACTTTGATTTTAATGATACACATAAATTCCCGGGATATGTCAAGATTATAACTGCAAGTGCTTACAATACATCACAATTAATTTCCCAAGATGGTCATCTTAGAACAGACTTAACATCTGGATTAATAGGTAAATTTATAAGAGGAGTAAAATTAGATGCTTTTAATAATGAATGTCCCCCATTATCAAAAGTTTCCTTGTATGATCCAATTAGCAAAGAAATTGAGGTTTTGAAGCGTTTAACTTATGAGTCACAGATAATGTCTCCTAATTTAAAAATTTATGATTATGCTGGTAAAGATATTATAGAAAATATTTTTAAGATATTGAATAAAAAGGGCAATCATGAATTATTACCCATGGATTTTAGAGATGTATATTTAGCAGTAGAAGGTTCAGAAAAGGACCGTACGATTTGTGATTTTATTGCAGGAATGACTGACCAATATGCTATCCAATTTCATTCAAAATTAACATCAAGAAAACCTGGTAGTTTCTTCATGCCAACAAAATCTACAACTCTTTCCTAAATATTACATTCTTAAATATAAAAAACTATCACTATAGCTTTCATGGCTTTCTCAAACTCTCTTCTATAAGTACAAATTAAGCATTTGATAGTTCTGGAATATTAATAGAATATATGAAGAATGAAATACTGCTCAATCAAAAACATCGTCAACAACACTTTTTAATTGATTAAAATTTGATACGTCGAGTAATCCAGATGGAACATATAAGGTATTTTGATCAGGTGCAATGACTTGCTAAATTCGTAGTATATCAACATTTCAATTTCCTCTTTCTCTCCTATTAATTAACAATATTGTTGCCTGTATCTGACTTCTTTCAGATAATTTGATAATTTCAGCATTTGTCATATTATTCGTATTAGGAATTTCAAAATTTCCTTTATTGCATATTTGTTCCAGATCACTTATTAAGGCTGGTCTCTTGAAATGTTTATTTATGCGAGGATATTCATCAAATGATCTTCCCGAAAGTTTTAATTCTCTCTGGTAGTATCTTCCTCTATGTTTCTCTATACAATCATCATGAAGAAGAATTTTAACATATCTCCAAACAGTTGATTCACTGAATGAAAGAGAATTCACTACATCTGCAACTCGATGGAAAATGCTGATCTTATCATAAATGATCTTTAGCTTATTAATTTGCGGTGTAAAACTTAGAGGTTCTGCTTTTTGTGATGCTTTTGAGTTACGAATATACCTATAGAATCTTGGAGTCTTAGAACCATTGATAATTATGATCTTACCTTGTTCTTTGAATTTAGAAACATTATTTGAAACTGTTGAATAAGCAATACCTGTGATCAGACTAATTTCTCTAATGCAGAACGGTTTGTCTATCTGTACGATATAGTTCTCAATTAATCTTCTTTTATTCATACTTTCTGGTTATTGCATTTTCCAATTCTGGAATATATGAAACAAGCTTTCTAAGATCTCCTTCAGTTTCTTTGTAAATTTCTTTAATTATCTGTTGATCTAATGGAACTTCTGCGACTTCGTTACATATTCGTTTAACATCTTCTAAAGTGTTCTTCTCGAATTTGAAGAAAAAATTGCATCTACCAAAGAAGTGAGGATTATAATCATTCAAAGCATCAACTGTATCTTGTTCACCGATCATAACAATTGATGCAAATGATCTATCGGTGAGATCTCTGATCACTTCAAGAATATCCCATTCTCTTTTGTGGATCTTATGATTGATCTCATCAATGAACAAAACTATTTCAGGATTATCCTGCAATAATTTGATACACATTTCTTCGATCTTAGAAGCTGTTCTTCTCACAATATGATCCTCTCCATAAATCAACCAATGTAACCTTCGATATATCTCCTGGACAAACGCTTTTTCACGCTGTAAACGATTGATCCGCATATAACCCCATCCATTCCGAAATGCTGTCATTTCACTCCAGCGAGTTTTTCCGAATCCAGTGGGTCCATATACTACAGCAAGTCCTGGAACTTCTGTTTTCGGTCTCTTAAGAAGTCTATAAACAAGTTTATTAACCCTTTTCACATTATCAGTCTCAACTAATACCCTCTCTCTCAATTTAATATCCTCCTCTTTGTTGGAATTCCTTTTTCTTGTGATATCCTGGCTATGAGTTCTTTAGCTTTTAATTCCCCAGGATCAACCTCAATATTTCCTCTCTCATTATCGATTCGTTCAAGTGCTAGTTTATCCAACATTGAAGTAATAGGACGAGGATTGTTGGGTTTATTGATCTTCATTGGTTTGATGTTCTTATTCTTAACAATTTCTAATTCTGAACTGCTGTTCTTATGAATGTTTTTTATCTTATTATCTATTCTCAATGACTCTTCTGCAAGTAAGTTGTTTTTTGCATTTATATAAGCCTGATCAATATTATGTGGTTTTAATTTAGTAGTTAACCCTCCCTGTTGGATAATTTCAAAATAAACAGCCTTATTTTGCTTCTCATAATAGTTCCTTGCATGAATTGCATCAGCGGTCATTATCTTATTAGTTTGGCTCCCATACTGAACAATATGAGCTTTACCCTCCAGTAGTCTACCATCAATTGTCGCTATATGAATTGAATGAAGATCACGTACATTGTATATTACTTGAACTTCAGTATTAATAAATGCTTCAAAAGAAGGATGCCTGTAGAGATTACCCATTAACTCTATCTGCTTTCCTCTCAATTTCAAGGTTTTACGTGCTGATAATTTAAAGAACAACTCTTCTTCAGATAGTTTCTTGAAGGGATATTGAGAACTATAATCCAGATAATACTCTTTAGCACTTAGATCATTCAGGTTTTTACGTTTAGTATTATTCCATTTCTCAATATATTCATCAAGAGCTCCCAAGAATTGTTCCCAGGTTAAGATATCATTTCCATACTTTCTCATGAGAAGATGGTTTGTCATATTCATAGCTTCAGGACGTTGCTCAGGAGTCTTACCCAGATAGGTTAGTTGATCTTTTTCGAATTCATCAAAGATCTTATGATTATAAGGTTCTATCTTCTTAGCCTGTGGATTACCAGGTGTTGTCCATACTACACGTTCAACACCAATATCTTCAAAGAAACCAGGATAACCTGATCGTAAATATTTTAAAGCTGTTCTTTTACTTTGAGAGTCTCTCTTTTTGTTAGCATAATACTCTGGATCAGTTTGTATATTATGAAATGATCCAGCATTATCTGTCATTATGCCTTTAGGTACACCAAATCTCTCGACTGCGTGACCAAATGAACTGATCACTACATCAAACCGTTCTGAGTATGAAGCTGCGTATCCGGTGATCAATTCAGTTGCTGTATCCAACCAGTAAACCACTACAGGTCTAAGTAAGATCCGTTTAGATCTATCAGGATGCAAATGGTAGGGAGAATAGACCAGGAATTTAATCACATATCCATCAGATACCCAAAGATCACCTGGATAAGCATCATTTATCCTGGGTACATATGAAGAGATCTTTCTAGCTGCTTTCTTTCCATGCATATGAGCATACAACGATCTGTTTTGTGGAATTACTACATTCTTAAGATACCTTTGGATCGCTCCATAAGAAGGAGTCTCATGTCCGAAAAACTGTTGAGTTTTGTTATAGATCTGACGATAAGTATAATTATTACGGTGCATAGCTATTTTAACTATAAAGATCTCCATTTCTTTAGACCATTCTCTTCTTCTCCCACAATTATCATATCTATCACATAACACAGAGATGTTTTCATTTGAATCTTTCCATGATCTGAACCATTTCTTAATGATCCTAAGTGAGATTATATGATTTCCTCTTTTCTCTAATAATTGATCAGGAGTAATATCAAATTTACCAAGTGTTTTTAATTGATTTGTAAGAATAATTTTCTGATCTAGATCTCTTTGGAATTGTTCATCACAAACCTGCAGTTTGATTCCATTCTTTTTAGCTATTTCTCTACGCTCAAGATATGTTTTAATTATGGTCTCTTTTGCAAATGCTCTTCTTTGTGATCTCTGAGAGTATTTTGAAAATTCACTAGATATCCCAACAATATCTTTTCCGATTCCATGTTTATCATAAAGATACATCTTCCATTTTTGTTGATATTCAATTGGAAGACTATTTACATTAATGAAAGTCTTCAATCCACCTGCAGGTTTCTTGACAGTAATACTTATAAAGTTACCTTGCTTATTTTGGTAGGATATTGCCTGTCTTGTTTTATTGAATAATTTTGCAGTGGATGCTATATCAATCCACTCTGTAGAATCTTCTAATTCTACTATTTTATGGGGAGTTAAGTTGTTTGGGGAATTTGATGTGTTTTTTACAGTGCTTTTTGCGTTACACTGCAAAATATTGTTATCTCCTTTTATCCTTGACATTGTATTACCTCCCAGATTAATAAATTCGTCTCTGAATTTAGGGACACGTATAGTCATATATGAATATAGTGTCAATATTTTATTCATATATGACTAATTAATGAATGAGGGAAGAAATGGAGACCTTTAATCAAAGATTGGTATATCTTAGGAAAACACTGCATTACACTCAGCAATATGTTTCTGAAAAAACTTCCGTAAGCCAGTCTAATTATAGTAAATATGAAAAAGGACAAGTTGAACCCGGTTTATCTTTTGTTAAAAAAATAATTGAATTATATGATGTCGATGCTAATTGGTTAATAAAGGGTATTGGTGATATTCCATTTTCTGAAGAAGGGACTAATAACTCAGATCCTGATCAAAATTCAATACTTGCCCGAATTGAGAAACTGGAAAAGGAAGTTGAGGCAACAAAAAAGGAATAATTCCCGAAAATTGTTATTTATTTGTCATATGTTTGGCCAATGCGTCCAGATTGGTTTTGCTCTGGTTTGTTCAGTGTCCAGGGAATTCATTCATAGTGTTTATGGTGGTTTGTCCAGGTTGCTGTCCAGGTTGCTGTCCAGATTGCTGTCCAGGTTGCTGTCCAGGTTGATCAAATATTTTTTGGGGATTTTAGAAGCTCAATCAGCTGACAGTCATAATGCAGCTCAGAATCTTCCTGAATAGAGTGGGTTTTCCGCTGTCAGAACTTGTGACAATTTTAAGGTCTGAAGTGGAGTTTTTGGCAAGACTCTTGAATTTGTGGATAGGTTCTTTTTTCTCACTGTTTATCAGCGTTTTCAGGATTATTTGCTTATTTATTCCTGTCCAAACTCTCAGGTGTTTCATAATACATTCGCAGATAGTATTTATAGATGATCAGAAAGTTTGAGAAAAATGTTTATAAAGTTTGAGAAATATCTTAAACTACGTTATCATACTAATTTTAATGCAAAAATAATTATGATATACTATTATTCTTGACACAAAAGTGAAAAAAAACAACATACTTTTGTTCTTCATTTTTTATAGTTAGTGATTATAGAGTATTTAACTGGAAACTTACCGATAAGGGCATAGCTTATCTTATTGAAAATCACTTATGATTTATAAAGAACTGAAACTACACATAACACCGTGCTTGCGGAAAACCGCAACGCACCTGTCGTTAATCAACATTCCGCTTCGCTC
>JAGLPW010000078.1 GCA_023137125.1 Candidatus Cloacimonadota bacterium
ATGACGTGGCACGCCGCCGTTATGCCTAATTGGTTGAACTGAGTATTTCCTTGACCAAAAAGTATCTTTCTTGTATAAAAGTTGTATGAAGGATTGAGAATTGAAAATATTAATAATTATGTACAAGTAAAAATAAGGAGAATGAAATTATGGCAAAAATCCAACTCTCTCAAAGAATGTATAGCATTCTGGATATTATAAGACTATTAGAAAGTGGAGAACTATCAATTCAACCAAAATATCAAAGGAGACGAACAGGTTGGCCAGTTAACGCAAAAACAGCTCTTATTGATACGATAATGAACAACTTCCCCTTACCCCCTATTTATTTGAGAGATTTTGTGAATGATAAAGGAAGAAGAAAAAAAGAAATAATTGATGGTCAGCAAAGAATTTCGACAATTGTTGAGTTTTATAAAAATATGTTTGCACTTTCAAGGAACATATTTGACGAACAATTCTTCGGTCTTTATTATAAAGATTTACCTTCAGATGATAAGCATATGATTGAAGATTTTGAAGTATCATTTATATCGATTAAAGGAGCATCAGAGAGCGATGTTATTTCAATTTTTTCACGTTTAAATTCATATAGTCTACCATTGAATACTCAAGAAAAAAGGAATTCAGCATATACTGGTGAATTAAAAACATTAATCTATGAAATCGCATCTGAATATAATACATTTTGGACAGACTTTAAAATTCTAAGTCCAAATATGATTGCACGAATGGCTGATGCTTCACTTGTTTCAGATATTATTTACTCAATTGTATACGGTATAAAATCTTCTAGCTCTCCAGCTGTTGATAAAATGTATTCTGAATTTGACGATGCGTTTCCACTAAAGAATGAAATCTATAGAAATTTCAATTCCATAATCACGATTTTAGGAAATTTCTTTGAATCAATCCATATTAGGAATATCTTTAAACCAAAATTTATGTTTTATTCAATTTTTCTTGTAGTATATGCGAGACTTTATGGTCTCAAAGAGCAAGAAGATAGCATTAAAGGTTCAATAAATATTAAGAAAAGTATTTCTTCACTTGAAGATTTTTGCATAAAATATGCTCGATCAGATTTTGATCCTGAATTTAAAGCAAGATTTAAACAAGCTACAGGTAATGTAGCTCAACGAAACTTTAGGCATCAAGAAATAAGTAAATTGATACTATAGTATGGCTTATTCTTTAAATGTTATATACACTTCTTTCAAAAAGGAAGTTGAGGATTTGAATAGGATAATAATAGCTTTATCTGTTCAACAAGCTAGTATTGATAGAGATACCCATATTGAAGGATGCTTTATACGTTTTGTAGTATCATGGGAGGTATTTTGCGAAGAGTATTTCTTGAGGTGTTTATGTGTCGGGAAAACTAGATCTCAATATCAAATAAAACCACATGTGACAAGTTCAAGAAATACAAATGAAGCATTTAAAAGAGCAAATTCAAGAAGAAGAGACAGAGCAAAAGATTATTTAGACTGGCTTGATACATCAATTATAAAACATAGAATACAAGATTATTTCAGGGCAAACTCAAGAGTACACAAAATTATTGAATCTCCTGATAAAATATATGAAATTCGTACTATCAGAAATGCTATTGCACATAGATCCATAGCATCAATGTCTAAATTTGAGAAACATGTTAAAAATCAATTGGGATATTTGGCAATAATTAATCCAACTATGGCAGACTTACTTATTATGAAAAAAAGAGGTCTAAACAAACATATATTCATTCTATTAAGTGAGTATTTTCTTGGATTAGCTGATAGACTAACAAAATGATATTTTTTTGCGATTTATGAATAATTTAATAAAATTCTAACGAAGAAGAATGCATTGTAGCGAATTACAATATGTATAAGCTTTCGAAAATCGAATAACTTGACTAATAATTAAGATAAGATTTTTTGCAATTGAAATTGGAGTGAAAAGAAAATGAAATTAGTGAATTTGAATAATTTAGGAAATAAAAAAAGGTATTATACAATTGTTTATTCCACTTCAAATGGCAGTGTAAGGACAATTAGTATAATTTTATTCTAAAATCATGAATATTGATTTAAAGATATTAAATACAAATGAAAAGCTTTCAAAATATTTTGTGGAAGAATACTCTATCAATGAGAAACCCATTTCTATAAGTTTTAGAAAATTGATACCTAAACTTAATAATAAAAATAAGTATACTCATCTAATTCATTCTTATCCTGCTAAACTTATTCCACATATTCCAAACTTCTTTTTGAATAATAATTATTTTTCAAAAAAAGAAGATCTTGTTTTAGATCCATTTTGTGGAACAGGTACCGTATTGTTAGAAGCTATGATTTCTGGCAGAAATGCAATAGGTGCAGATGCGAATCCATTAGCACAATTAATTACTAAAGTTAAAACCACCTATCTCACAATTGAGATATTGGAATTATACTTCAAACTGATTATTAGTAGTTACAAGAAATTAAGAAAACCAGAAATTCCAGATGTCATAAATAAAGATTTCTGGTTCCCTTTGGTAAATCAAAAGAAATTAGGACTTATTAAAAGAGCAATAAACAAAACTACAAACGGTGAAATTCAAGATTTCTTCTTAATTTGTTTTTCTAATTGTGTTAAAAAGGTTAGTTATGCAGACCCTATAGTAGCTGTGCCAGTGAAATTGAATCCTAAAAGATATCCTGAAGGTAGTTCTAAAAATATAAAGGCTATTAGAAGAATTAATAATATCAAAACTATTGATGTATTTGCATTATTCAAATCAATTTGTATTAATAATATGCATCGTATAAATACTCTTCAAAATTTAAATAACAACATTAAAATTATTTCAAAAGATGCTCGGAAATTAACAAAAAGCTTAATAACAAACGAACTTATTAAAGATGAATCTGTCGATTTAATTATCACATCTCCACCTTATGCAGGTGCACAAAAATATATACGATCATCAAGTTTAAATTTAGGGTGGTTAGGTTTAGCCAAGTCAAATGAATTAAAATTATTAGATAAAAAGAATATTGGCAGAGAGAATTATACTAAAGGTGAATTAAAGAAAATTAAAACAGGTATATATAATGCAGATAAACTATTAGAAAAAATTTATTCTATTAATAAACTTAGAGCATATATTGTTGGTAACTACTTGATAGAGATAATGTCCGCTTTAGATGAATCTATTCGTGTTCTAAAGAAAAATTCGTATTTAATCTTAATTATTGGAAACAATAAAGTGAGTAATTTTGAATTTAATACACAACAGTATCTAACTGAATATTTAGTTTCAAAAAAATTAAGCTTAAAATTTAAACTCATTGATGATATAAAATCTTATGGTCTTATGACAAAACGTAATAAAACTGCAGATATTATTTCAAGAGAATGGATTATAGTATTCAAGAAACATATGTGAAAACTATGGCAAAAAAAAATTACGAGATCAGACCACTTAAAGAAAAATTAATGGACAAGATATTGATTTATTACTCTACCATCTGGAAGGATAAACTTGAAGAAAGTATTCACAAACAATGGTTAGCAAATTTCCATAGTAATAATAGAATTATTCATGAAAAAGAGCAATTAAATGCTTTATATTTATTATCTAAATTTATGTATTTTGGAAATGCTGAATTACGAGAACTATTAAGATGCATATATAGAGATTTATATAAATATCCTATTATCGAAGAAATTAGAAAAAGTAATGGAAATACAATTGATCTTAAGTTTATTAAAGAGAAATTTGAAAAAGAAAAAGCAAAAACTAAATTTTTGGGAATTGGTAATCCATCAGAAAGTGGCATTCATTTATTATACTATTTTAGACAAGAAAACAATCTAAGTAAAGAAATGTTCCTAAATACACATGAAATTTTCAGTATTGATTTAGTTAAAGACAAAGATGAAAATGGTTTTGATCGAGAATACTTAAAATCAAAAGTTTCTAATACACAAATTCAGAGATATATATTTATAGATGATTTCTGTGGAAGTGGATCACAAGCAACTCTCTATTCAAAAAATATTGTTGAAAAAATAAAATCATTAAACCCTAATATTGAAGTTAACTATTTAGTTCTCTTCTCTACAGAACATGGTATGCAAGTAATAAAAGAAAGAACTAAATTTGATAATATAAAATCTGTTTTCACAATAGATGATTCTTTTAAATGTTTTTCTGATGATTCAAGAATTTTTTCGAAAAAGGTTACAGGAATTGACAAAGATTTTACACAAGACTTTTGTTATAATTATGGTAAGAAGCTTTGGTGTTTTCATCCATTAGGTTTCCAAAATGGACAACTTCTATTAGGACTTTTCCACAATACACCAGACAATACTCTGCCAATTTTTTGGAGTGATAATAATAAATGGCAACCCATTTTTAAAAGGTATCATAAGGTTTAATAATATTATGGAAAATATAGTGTTGCAAAATCCATTTAGTATTACAAAAGCTACTGAATTTACAGATATTGAAATCAATGATTACTGGATCAATTTTAGTTTTGGTGATGATAAAACGGTCTTTAATATGTTAAATCCTAATGAATTTATGCCAAAGTATATTTTAGGTGGTAAGGGATGCGGCAAAACTCATTTACTAAGATATTTTTCATTTCCTTTACAAATGATACGCTATAATAATGATCCTAGTAGAATTCTATCTGAGGACAAATATATAGGTATATATTCTGTATTAGATGGTTTAGATTCATCCAGATTCGCAGGTAAAGGAATTGATGATAACATCTGGAATAACCTTTTTGAATATTATTTTGAACTTTATATTTGCGATAACTTATTGAATATAATTAATAATATCTTTTCGAAAATTTCTATTGATAAATCTAATGAAACTGAAATTGTAAACGACATAAAAGACTTATTTCACAATAATGTTGATTGTATCCATGATTTTCCATCAATTATTGAATACTTAAAAACACTCAGAAGAAATATTGACTCAGAAATTGTTAATGCACCATTTACACGTAAATTAAATTTTGATTTGGTTAAAATTTCCTTTTCACCTGGTGATTTAATCTTTGGCATTCCAAAAATACTAAGCAATGTTATTAAGGATTTTAAAAAAATAAAATTTATCTATATATTAGATGAATATGAAAAATTTTATAAATCGCAAAAAATATTTGTGAACTCGCTAGTTTTTGATAAAAAAACTCCTTGCACTTTTTGGATTGGCTCACGCAAATATGGTTTTTCAACTCAAAACACAAAATCTGATGAGCCCATTAGACCAGGATCTGAGTTTCAACCTATTGAATTAGATGCTTATTATAGGAGAAACGAAACTCACTATAGGGATTTTGCAAAAAACTTATTTATAAATAGATTAGTGAAATTTTATGAAGAAAAAAACTTAAAATTAGATAAAAATGAAGTAGAAAAACGGTTTATTGAAAAGTTTGTGAAGTACACGGATGAAACTATAATAAACAAATTAAAAGAAAAATATCCTAGTGGTAATTATCCACATATAAAAAATCTTAAAAAGAGTTTAGAGTCTGGTTTCAAAAAGAAATGCGTATATGGAGTTATAGAAAGAGATAGTTTAGATTATATTGTTGAATCCCTCAAACAACTGACTAACAATAATCCATTGTATCAAAAGTACAAAATATTCCTATTTTATCAAAAATGGAATAAAGCAAATACGACATCAAACTTACTTAATTTTGTTGATGAAATAAATTCTCAATTTAATCTTTTCTTAGCTGAGAAACCCAGTGTTTTTGATAAGATTCAGGAAAAATTTAAATTAGATTTTATAGTTCAATTAGCTTCTGAAAATAAATTAAGAAATACTTATTATTCAGGAATTGATAATTTCATAGATCTTTCTTGGGGTAATCCAAGAGTACTTTTATTAATCCTGAAAATAACTATAGAAAAATCTTGGCTCCGTGGAGAGAATCCTCTTAGTGATGGTTCAATGATTTCTCTCGAGTCACAGTTTCAAGGTGTTTTTGAAACTGCTAAATGGTTTTTTGAAGATGCAGAAATCATTGGGGTAAGAGGGAAAAATATTTATAAATCAATTTATAATTTGGCTGATTTATTCCGTCTATATCGGTTTTCAGACAAACCACCAGAAACCTCTGTTTCTTGTTTTAGCTATAGGCAAGAATTATTATCTGAACAAGCTGAAGATTATATTAGTGAATCTGTGCTTCATTCACTAATAATTGAGATAGAAAGTGGAAGAAAAGAAAAAAATTCTGGAAGAAAAGAAAAAGTTTATCAAATTAATAAAACTATTGCTCCATTATGGAATTTACCAACAAGTAGAAGAGGTATCGTTTCTTTAAATAAGGAAATACTTGAATCTATTTTTAATCCAGAATTTCATGATAAATTTAATAGTTTATTGAAGAGAAAAAAAAATACCCTAAATGCTCCATTTTGTAGTATAATAAATAGTAATTCCCAAACTACACTATTTGACACTTAACGATTATGGACTATTCAATTTTATATAAAGAAAGTTTTTCATATGACAAAATTAGTAGTATCTCTAAATATGATTTATATATATCAGCTTATGATAATTGTGATAGGACAAAAAAAGTATATACAAAAATTAATTCTAAAGAAAAAAAATGGATAATATTTCCACATTATAAGAGTTTAAAAAAACATGAATTGCCACTTAAAGGAAATTATATTAGTGATCAATATAAAGAAGATGAATTTTACTTAAAATTTATTGATGAATGGAACTATTCTTCTGATATTAAACTTTGTGTAGATATTACTGGTTTTATTCGACCGCATTTATTATATCTAATTAGATTCCTATCAATTAAAGGATTCAAAAAAGTGGATTTTTTGTATACTGAACCCAAAAGATATAAAGATGCTGATGAAACTACTTTCTCAGGTTTTATCGATAATATCAGAACAATTGAAGGTTATAGCTCAATGTTTAGAAATCCTAATACTAATAATGATATATTGATAATTACTGCAGGTTATGATGACAATTTGTTGGCAAAAATAGCACAAAATAAAAATCAATGCAAAAAAAGATATTTCATTTTAGGTTTCCCATCTTTACAGCCTGATATGTATCAGGAAAGTATTATTAAAATCGAAAATGCTAAAGAATCAATAGGTGAAAACAAAATATTGAAATTTTCTCCTGCAAATGATCCATTTGTTACTGCTCAAATAATTAGTGAAATAATCAATGATAATCCAGATGCTACCAATATTTACCTTAGTCCTTTGTCAACAAAACCACAATCAATAGGAATTGCTCTATATTTTTTATGGAACTTTAAAGAAAAACCAATAAGTGTAATTTTCCCTTTTAGCAATACATACTCAACAAAACATGCAATAGGCATACAAAGGATTTGGAAATATACTTTTGAATTTCCTATATAAAATTATTCAAACATAAGATAAACGAATAGAAAAAATCTGTCAGGTAGTTTTATCCAATTCTAATTAATAAATATCTAAATGCTTTGACAAAACTTTTTACTTTTTTTTTGCTCGAAAAATAAATCATCAAATAAAAATTTGGACTTGAAAACTATTATCAATGCGCAGTATAGATTGACGTTGTCCCCGCAAACTGGTCCAAACTTAATATGTAAAACTGTGTAAAATTAGTTTAAAATAACTGAGAATTACTCTATTATATATTTACTATTATATATAAGTTAGCAAGAAAATGACAAACCGCTGCAACTTTTTATATTCATTTTATAATGTCTTTGGTGTTGGTAAACTCATTGAGTCATTACTTCACAAGCACCAAATATAGATTTTAACGGCTCATCGTATTTAATATGCTAAATACTGATTCTTCTTGACAATTACTTCACCTAAATCGTTAATTTCTATGCTTACAGTTTTGTATTGATGGTTAGACATAGAATTAGGAAGGGATATTGAAAAGCTCTTATACACTCCCAAATCGGGAAGATCCTCGAACTTTTCGAGAATCAAAATGGAATATCTGTGAACTTGGTCTGGGACATATACATTATGGGTAACTTATAGAGTATTTGTTAATTTAATTTCTAAAAGTATTAGAAGATGAAGCATAAAAGGTAGAAAATGATAGTAACTTTTTCCTTAATTATTAATGTAATTCAAGCTGGATTATGGTCAAAAAAAACAGTTAAAGCAATTTTAGACAAAGCCTCAGGATTTGATAAAGCAACTAAAGATATGATGAAAGCTTATAAAAAGGCTTTTAATATTGTAATGCCATTAAAATGGAAAGAATTAACTTTTATTGATCAAGAGACAGATGAACATTATAAAGCAAATGATATTGAATTGATTTGTCAGATTCTAATATACATGGAAAATCCAGAAAATTTTAATAAAGTGTTTAAACAACAACCTGATTTGCCAAACGAACTATTAAATGTATCAGAGGATGTATATCTTCAACTAAAAGATGAATTCGAAAAAGAAATTGCAAATACAGAATCAATCGCTTTCATAATTCAAGAACTGATAAAATTATCAAAAGTAATACTATCTTTGAATAATGTTGTGCAAAAAATTGAAATTGAATTACAAAATTCTACAATTACTGAACCAATACAAACTGTTGATCAGATTTTGGAATCATTCAAAGATGCCTCTTTAGCATTAAGTTCTATTCCAAATGAAATTAACAAGATAACTCTTTGCAGGAATGAAACAAAAGACTTACTATCTTGGATTGCTAACCCCGTTTCAAGCAACAATAAAGAAATATGCCTTCTAATTGGCAAAGCAGGATATGGGAAGAGTGTAATTCTTAGAGAGCTCTATGAAGCTCTTCTATCACAAAAAATGCCTGTTTTCGCTTTAAAAGCTGACATGAAGGAAGCTATTTGCCTAAATGAATTATCACAAATTTTAGGATTTAAAACATCGATTAAATCAGTAATTCAAATGGCACAAAAGTATTTTGAGAAAGTAATAGTAATTATCGACCAAATAGATGCATTATCACAGTATATGTCTAAAGACAGAAAGTTTTTGAATTGTTATTTAGAATTGATTTTACAATTAAGTAGTATGAAAAATGTAAGACTTGTTATTTCATGTCGTGAATTTGATCTTGCGTATGATCGTTCTCTTAATTCGATTAAATTTGATAAAAAAATAAAAGTGGGTCTTTTAGGTGATGAAGAAATAAATCAAGTGTTAAAAGTATTTAATACTTCTCTCACAGACTTATATCCTAAAATTCAAAAAATTATTAAAGTTCCCAACAATTTATATCTGTTTTGTAAAGTATTTCAGTACAGAATAGACCTAAAAAAAATAAAAACACCTTACAATCTTTTTAATGAATTGTGGAAAAATGAAATCGTTATAAACAAAGATAGAAATGTAAGTAACAGAAAACCTGAATTATTATACAGATTAGCAAACGAGATTACTAAGAAATCAGCATTGTGTTTAACGAGATCTCCCTATTTTGATGAATATGATTATGAAATTAATGAATTAGCATCCGATGGTATACTAAAATGTGAGTATAATAAATTATCCTTTTACCATTCCTCTTTTTATGATTACTGTTTTGCAAGAAGTTTCATTAAAGATAATAAGAGCCTAATGAATTATATTCTCTCTACCGATCAAGGTTTGTTCATAAGATCACAAATCAAATTACTTATTCATTATCTAAGAGATGTTGATTCAAAAAGATATTTTTTTGAAATCGAGGAAATAATAAATAGTAGTGAAATTAAATTTCATATAAAACTATTAATTTTAGAGCAAATTGGATATTGGGACAATTTATTTACAGAAGAAAAGCAAATCATCTTGAGCGCAATTAAAAATGATGAAATCTTAGAAATCCACTTTATTGATTCCCTATTCTCAAAGCAATGGTTAGAATATCTAGTTAACAATAAGATCATAGAAAACTGGCTTAATTCAGGAAATGAAAACCTAATTAATCATGTCAATAATAAACTGATGGGATTAATTAATAATTATCCTGATCTTATCATAAAAGTTTTGAAATTATATCCTAATGTTGAAAACAAAGAAATTGAAATTCTGAAAATAATTTATTACTTAGATAATTGGGAGAATTCAGAATATTTTCAAATGGTTAAACCACTTTTATCAAATCCTAAAAACTATAATAGTAGAACTTCAGGATATTTATTAAAAAAAATTTCAAAATATAAACAAATTGAAACTGCTAAACTATTATTTACCCACATTAATTTACGAATTGGTCAAATTAAGAAGAATGCAATTGAGAGGGAAATATTAAATTATGAAGAGTTTGACATTCTTGAATACTTAATAACCCATAAAAAAAGCCAAAAATATGTTATTAGAAACTCTTTAAAAAGTTTTAACCTTCTAATAAATAAAACCCATTGGGCTGACAAAACTGGTTTAATTAATGATAGAATTTTTGATCATCGTTATCATTACAAGGATTTTCTTTACAAGCATTGGCATTGGCTTTCAATGATTGAAAATGAATTACAAAATATTGCCCAAATCGATTCAAAGTATTTTGAAGATTTAATTTTAAATCTTACTGAAACAAAATCCATAACTTTATTAGAATTACTTCTAAAATGCTACTTAAAAAATATTCCCTGTTATATAAACAATATCTATTCATTGATTACAAAAAAATATATCTTAAAATCATATGGTATGTTAAGTTATTATGTAAAAAAAAGTATTCATGAAACATTCAATTATTTGGATTCTGAAAAACAAAAAACATTTTTAGAAATAATAACTTCACTAACTGATGATAGAGAAACAGATTTATTAAAAAATTGTATTAACAGAAGACGAACTGCTAAAATGCAGAAAGTGGGTTATTCCTATTATAATCCTGTAGGAAGAGTAAAGCATGAATTATTATCTTCAATTCCAAGTTCATACATTAATAATAATCTTTGGATTAAGAAAACATTGGATGAGTTAAATCGAAAGTTAGGAAATTACAAAATCTTAAAACCTAAACCTGGTGAGTCAGGAACTGTAACCGCACCTTTAGAAAACATAGCTTATCAGAAAATGAGTAAGATGCAATGGTATAACTCTATGCTTAAATTTGATGAAACATATGATTCTTTTTCTTCTAGAAGAGGTTTTTTAAAAGGTGGTATGATTGAACACTCACGTGCTTTTGGAAATGTTGTACAAAAGAATCCTGATATGTATTATGATTTTATTATTGATATCGGGAGAGATGATATTATAAATATGCAATATTTTGCAGAAGGAATTAGAGGTTTGGTTTCTAGCAATATTGAAGATAAGAAACTATATTCATTAGTTCTAGAATTCTATAAAATGAAGCATCGCTATATTCGAAATCAAATGATTTCAGTAATTGATAAATTACTTAAGGTTAATGAAAAAGAAGAATTAATTAACATATTAAATTATTATTTAAATTCAAAAACAGATGAAGTAGAAGAAAGCTGGGAAAATGGAAATTATGGAAGCTCTCCTTTAACTTCAGGAATTAATTCCATAAGAGGATCAGCGGCATGGTCATTATCCCAAAACACTTTTACAACAAAATTTCCAGAACTTATATTCTCAATTTTTGAGAAAATAGCATCAGATGTTTCTGTTTCTTTAAGATGTTGTTTAATGAGTTCATTACATGGTTTAATTAATCATGATAAAGAAAGAACATTAAAACTACTATTCGCATTAACTTCAGACAATAATAAACATGTGATTTCAAATAGTATTTTTTCAATTTACTATTTAATGAATGAGTATTTTGATGAGTTGAAAAGTAAAATTTTAATTATCACCCAAAAAGAAAGTACCCTTGTGAATAATTTGGGTAAAAACTTAGGAAATTTGCTTATGAGTGCTTATTGGTGGGAGTTAAATGACAGCCAAGCTTTACTAATAAATAGTTGCGAGAATAACCTTGAAGTCACTAAAGGTGTCATTGAAGCCTCATCAAAACATTTGAACAATCCTGACCAAGTTATTGCTAAGAAATCTGTTGAGGTTTTTAGTCTGTTTTTCCATCTAGATGATAAGGATATTTCTTCGACGTATGATTGGTGTTTTCATGACATTGATGTTAACTCTTTTAATGATAATTATGAATTATTTAGAGAATATTCAAATACAACATTAATTACTTACAATTCAACGCATTTTTTAAAATATCTTTTAAAAGTTACACCAACAGATCCGGATAATGTTTTTGTTTTAATTAAAGATTATAAACGTTATGAAAAACCTGATTTGAGTTATAATGCTTTAAATAAAGAATTAGTAGAAATAATCATTAATATTTACAACTATTCGAAAAGTAAAACAATTAAAAATGATACTATTAATATTTTTGATGAGATAATGCAAGATGATAATTATAAATTTAGAGCCATGCAAGCAATATCTGATTCAGATAGACTATGAGTAATATGATGTCATAACAAGCTATCTGCTGTTGGTCCTGGTATTCTGCTTTCGTTTGTATCATACCGATTCAAACTTTGGTAAGTGTGCTTTCAGTCTGGATTATTCCGATCCCACAGCGTGCATGAACATTAGATGAAATTATAATGAGAGGTCTATGAAAATCAATCAGGATTTACTAAAAAGTCTTAGCCATGAAAATATTGAATTAAGTTGGAGTTTAGAATCATATCTTAAAGATGACTATAAATATAAAGATGTTCTAAGGGAATTTATTGATTCAATCTCAGAGCAAATATTAGAAAAGTATAATAACACAATTTCTAATAATTTTATAGCTAAAAAGAGAGTTGCAGCAATCTTACTTAATAATGCTATTCAAGAAGAAAGAATAAAATATCTTCGAAGCACTACTAATACTCCAACACCGTATAAAAATTTAAGCGATTCAATTGATTACGATGAAAACTACCTCATAGATACTGATAAAGTATCATATTTTAGAGGTATTATAAAAGATTCAGATTTTGTATATCATGTAATTCCAAGTATTCAACAAAAAAATTCTATGTATTGGGCTTTTTTGGCTTTAGATAATATTGCTGAGTATTCATCAATTTCTGTAAGATTAGATCCTTTTATGTTTAAGCATAAGGATGATCATAGAATCATGATAGCTAAAATGGACATTTATGGTGTTCCACTAGACTGGAACAAAATAAATAATTTAAAAGAGACTCTACATTCAAAATGGATGTCAGACAACTATGAATCTTCAAGCTATATGTTTACTGAGGTAGTGTGGGAACGAAGAAGTGATGGCATTCATTTCATATGTGAAGAGACTCCAAATATCAACAACGTACATCTTAGAGGAAGCAGATATTTCCATGCTATATATAATCCTGATAGAGAAGTTTTTACTCACACAGATGGTGCAATCAGAATTTATGATTCAGTAGAGCTAAAATATAGAAATACAGTACATGTTCGAAAAAGTGGTAAAATTGGTAAAAGAATAAAAATCTTTAAAGTTAATGGTGATATTAAAAGAGAAGATTGGTGTATTCTTGTATCTGCTTTTTTCGTATGGAATAATGATATCTACAAATATTTTAATGAATTATAAAGGATTAATTCACCTAACAGACGTTTTTGCAGTTAGGGTTATTTCTCTGCTTTTGTCTAAATCGTACCAATTCAAACTTTGGTTTGTTTGCTTTCTGTTGATCCCGATTCATCTGAACGATCCCTCAGTATTCTTGAACAGTTATAATTATATCAATGGAGGTATTAGGGTATGATTGATATTAAACAACTCTCTGATATACCGCTAACCGTACATGATAATGTGCATCATGAAGAGCAATTAGAGACTCTCAAAGATAATGAAATATTAATTTATCTTGTTGTTGGTGGAGTTAAAATTGTATTAATGGATGGTAGCGAGATTGAACTACCAAAATATTCTTACACGATAATACTTAAGAATATAAAGAAGGATGGAAAGGTACTAACATTTAAACATTTAGAACGATTAACTACACTATTGGCATATTCATATGGTGAGCCAAGAAACCATGTTTTTAGATTCTATATCAAAAATGAATCCTTTTCTTACCCAATTTTTAGAATATCCGGAGATTATCATCCAACAACTGGAATGTTTATAACTGCTCTCAGAGTGAAGAATATAGAAGAGTGCTGGAAGAATAAAAAGAAACTATTTCTCTTTATGGTAGAGAAGTTTTCTTCTTTAGAAAAGGAGCAATTACCATATCTTTGGTTCGGTAGAGCTATATTAACAAATAATAATATAGATAGGTTTTTGAACCTATACAGAATAATTGAATTACTTGCTATAGAATATTCACATTCTATTTCTTCTGAAATAAAGGAGCAATACTGGGAATCACTTTCTATTGGATCAAAAGAAACAAGTGTGCAAAAATATTACAATATGTTCAGAATACCATTAAGAGAGAGATTACCATTTTATCTTGAAAGCCATAATATTAGTACATCTAAATTTAATAAATGGAGGAAACTAAGGAATAAGATAACCCACGGAGATCTATATTTAGAGACAGAAGAAATATTTCGTAAAGAACTTGCAGAGCTCGCGAAATTTACTAGTATAATATTAAGAAATATGTTATCAAATAAATACGGATTTAAGATTACAAAACAATGCATATGACAAATATGTCTGCGGTTGTATTAGCTGTTCGTTTCTGTTAGATAGTTCTAATCTATCATAAAAATGACAAACTGCTGCAATTTTTTTAATTTCAACCTATTTTGACTTTGGTGTTAGTAAGCTCATTGAAGCGTAGCTTTTAAAATAATTCAATTTGCTAAATAGTAATGGATCAGTTCTATTTTGTTTTTTAATAAAAATATTCTTACCATTAAACTTCCTTTTTAAATGTACTTACCGAATACAAAGATCATATTTTCATCTCAAAATCTAATCTTCAAAACTAATTAAGTTGACAATTATTTTTCTTATTTGTCTTTTCACCACTGCATGCTCAAATCCGTAAAAAATTTGTAAAACTCGAATAACCAAAGAGCATTTAAGTATTAATAATTTTAAAAACTTTTAGGAAGTAAAGAACAATGAGATTGGATTTTTTAAATGTTTATAATAGCAGCTTTAGCAAAAAATGAATAAGAATAATTGTACTTACAAAAGTAAAATCTTATCAAATAAATATTACTTATATTTTATTGAGCAATCATATATAAACCAGATGATTATGAATTAATACTAATCAATACAAAATAAAAATATTGGATGAAGAAAATGAAAAAAAATGTAGTAATAATTTTCCTGTTTCTAATGTCACTATTAGCAGCAGAGACTACAAAAGTAAGCGAGCAAATATACGGACCTCGTCGACCGCTTTACGAGAAAACACCACTTATTAGTGATTACCGCATTAATCAACCCATGAAAGGTGCAATTCGTTGGGGAATGGTTTTTTCTTTTAGTGAAGCTATAATTAATTCAAGGCTAAGTACAAAGAATAGTAATTTCTACAAATACACATCACATATGGGAGAATTTGGACTATTAAGTGGTGCACTTTTAGGACTATACAAAGGATATATTGCACAAAACAAAAAGAAAAATAATCCCAACTATATGGTTCAACCAGACAATTTTGGTTACGAACTTGATGCCATATTTAAATCAACTGAAGGAAACTCTTTCACGACTATTGGGAATCGTTATTTAACCTACAATTACAAATATAAATTTATTGATGAATTGCAATTTGGTTTAGCAACATCTCGGTTACTAAATTTTGCTGGAAACTCATTTACTTATAAAGAACGAAAATATGATTTGCAAGCTTTGCATTACTATCGAAAAGGATTTATTTTTTCACCTTTTTATGTTGTTGGTTGTGGATTATCTCATGGTAAACGCTTAGATAATGAGCAGTCTGAGGATAATCATCATGTGATTTCTCAAGGGATCTATCCTTTTGTTCATTCAAGTGTCGGCATTAGATTTAGTTTCTTTGATTTTTTCTTTCTAAAATTGAAGACAGATTTTGAACTATCATCATTTTATTTTTATGTAAATTCTTTCGATAATTATCCATTTATAAAAAACGTGGGCATTGGTTTAGTATTTGGTACAAAAATATTTTAAAATAAAAAAAAGAAATAAAAGGAGATAAAAAATGAAAAAAAGAATGTTAGTAATTTTCCTGATTTTAATTCAATTAACAGGAATACTGTACGCACAAACAGAAGCAGTTGAAAAGACAAAAATCATTTATAAAGGTGGAAAAATTGAATTTCAAAATTCAAAAAATGGTGTTGTCGAGCATGTATATGATATTGAAGAAAACAATCCTTACAGAAATGAGCCTTTCCCAATGAATGAAAATAGACAGAGCTATGATATGACAGGTGCGACTCTTGCCGATTTTCTACTAAATATATCTGAATATGATGAGGAGACTGTAGCCAGGCTTAATAGATCGATGAATTATGCTTCAATATCCGGTACACCCTACAAAAAGTCTTTGAAAAATATTTCTATTACCTATGACTTTGTTGTTTGGAATAGAAATAATAGTTCAGTATATGCAAAATCAACAATTGTTGTATTGAATAATAAAGGTGAAATAACTCATACATTTGATCCTAATTTCTCAGTAGCAATGCAAGCAATTACGGATGATGGAAAATATTTATGTGTTGCATACACAAATACAGATAGAGCTATAACCCAAGAAAAAGGAATTGGGATTAGAATCTATGATCTTAAAAGCAAATCAGTTTTATCTGATAAATGGATTGATCAAAGTGGTACTGTGTTTGTTAGAATAAAGAATAAAATGGGTATTGTTACAATAGATGCAAACACATATTACTATTTCTACGTTGTAGATTTTGAAAATAAGAAGAGTTACTATAAGGAATTTACAAGAGAAGAAAGACATCGTTTACAGGTAATAAAAAAGGAAGGTCTTGTATTTGGTCAATCAAGCATTAGTGATTCAAAACATTATGAGTATTATTATGAAAAAGATTTCGAAATGGAGGAATTCTAATGAAATTTAGACATCTTTTCATTTTATTAATAATTTTAATCTTCCAAGTAAATCTTTATAGTGAACCAAACATTACCTTTCAATATGGGGATAGAGGAACTAATGGAACACATACCACCATAGATATGACATCAAGCATGGTTACTTCCGATTATGGGAATAGATATATTGAGTATTACGATTGGCATAATGGCTTAGATCTTGGTATTCTTGAACACGATTATATCCTATCTCTCGAATCAGGAACTGTTACCAGAATATTTGGCTTACAATCATTTAAGTTTATAGTCATTAATGGTGATCAGGATTTCTCTTATGGTCACATTTTCCATAATAATAATCAAACAAATTACGGATACGATAATCCGAATAATGAAGAAGGTATGACATCTGGGCATCTTGTTCTAAAAGTAATGAATGATCCTAATGATGATCTATATGCAATAATAAATACTGTTACTCAAACAGCTATAAGTGAAATCGAAGGAGCTGTAGTTACATATCAATTTGAAGGAGATCCGTATGCAACGAATATTACAGCAACAAATCAAGTATTAGCGGGACAAGTAATAGCTCCGGTAGGTACATCAGGTAACTGGGGTAGTGGAGGTTTTAGTCCTCATCTTCATCTCTATTCTGTTAGGGATGACACAAAACTTCCTGGTACTGTTTGGGATGCACCAGCTGGTGAATTGCTTGCTCATAGTAACTTGAGCGATCCCCTTGAACTCATCATACATGATGAACCTGATTATGAAATTGATATAACTTTAGAAAATGGTCTATATGGTGATCAATGTTCCTCAATAAAGGTGAAGTGCGAGATGATCGATCCATCTACTGGAACCCCTCCACCAATAGGGAATGGATATAATAACGTCGTGATGGATATCGATGATGTTGATCTTTGTATTCAGAATTCAATTACTCAAGATTTCAGTTGGATACAAGGACCAACATATGATTCATGGATATCACATGGTGGAAGAGAAGCACGTTCCATCTATCCTAGTGGCATAAGTGGAGATGTTGCTGGTTCAACTTCAACAACAGGTATTTTACCTTGGGCTTACAGAGATCCAATTAATTTTATTGAATATGGATATCCATACGATGAATTCTTTTTTTCAGATGTTTTATTAAGGATTCACAAAGACCATGAAATTGGCGATCCCACTCAGTTGGCTTCAATAAATGAAGATGCAAGGTATTCAGACGGTCCTTACTTACTTTATTCATATGTTCAAACAGTAACAGAAAACACAAGAGATTTAAAGACTCCTCAAAATCCAGAATTAAGCCGAGATGATCAGATAGAAATCACCATCGACAACTTCTGCCCATACATAAAAGCTATAGATATCACTAAAGAAAATGGAACTTCAATTTATAGTTCTGAGTGGGTTTGGGATGGTGATTTCTTGCAATTAGAACCAGGCAATTTCCTCACAATTCATCCAGATCATGCTATTACTGTAAATATAACTTCAAGTGAACCGATGGAATATATTATGCTTGATGAAATTAATATTTATAATGAAGATGAAGAGCTTATAGGATTCTATCATGAGATAGACCTAGATTTTGAAGTTGTATATGATAATCCGACTCAATGGACTGCAACAATATTGTCGAATTTTACTTCTGATTATGAAGGACGATATGCTCTTAAATTAATAGGTCATGATTACTCCGGTAATAATTTGTTATCTGATCCGGAGATAATTCCAATTCGACAATCCGAGACTACCTGGGAGCCTGAGCCACCGGTGGGTGATGCAGATCAAATTCATTGGTTTATACTGGAATATGATGGAAATGATGATATTGGAAGTGCAATCCCAATCAGTTCACCATCTCGTGAAGATTATACAATTGATTCTTGGGATGATGAAGATTGGTATATGATCGAATATAATGAAGATTTAACGGAAGATTGGTTTGTATATTTAAGAAGAAACGATTCTGGGGATTTTACTTCAATGGAATTGTGGAAAGCTGCTGTAGATGGATATTATAACTCTTATTTAAGAACATCTGACTCAGGATCGTATTATTCATTTTTAGACAACGATTCTAATTTTCAAGTATTAACATTGGATCCTGATAATGAATTAGCTCCAAATGAGTATTATTTTATAAAAGCTTATTCAAGTAATGAAGCTGAATATACACTCTATGTAAATCAACCACCTATTATTGCATTTTTTTATCCCGATGATACCGGAAATGAAGTAAATGCTGAACCCAATTTAACCGGTACAATTGAACTATCACCTGGAAATACAATAAGTGAAGCTATGCTTGAATTAGCTAGTAATGGTGATCCTGATTTCGATGTATTTGTTCCAACTATAGAAGGTTTTAGTTTTAATGGTGCAACCTGGACCATTAATCCATATTTAACATGGCTTTATCCTTGGGATGATCATTTAAAAGTCACTTTTAAAGATATTTTCGATGCATATTCAACGTGTAATGTTGATATTACGGGTAGAGTGAGAGTTCCTACTCCCCAGTTTAATGGATCTCCACCAGGTGAATACGATTATCCTATTTTATTTAGTGGTTCACGTGAAAATGAAGGTATAATAATTCATGTTAGAGACAGTACTGAAAGATCAGAAAATCAAAGAGATGATGATCTCAATAATTATAAATATTATCTTAGCAGTGATGATAGTAATTATGGTGTTTACGATTTTCCCGAGAATCTTAATGACCTAGATCCTAACGTAGTTCATCACTTCGAAAATCCAATATCGATAACGCAAACAACTCATTTTAAAACAAGGGCATATTCTGAACAAGCAGGTGGTCGTTCCAGTGATTTAGTTGAAGATATCGAATATATCTTAAAAGCAAAAGAACCTGGTGTTGTGGTCAAGGAAGATAACATTGTTTTAGTCATTAATGAAAACGGTGAATATGAAGGAGTTGATAATGTGGAGATTACTTTTGATAAAGATGATGCAACCATTGAGGGAGATTTAGAGATTTACTATGCTTTAAAAAGTTATTTTGTTGAACCTGGTTCATGGCCAGGATGGTCTGATCAACCACCTTCCGGAACCGGTTTCTATGAATATGATGAACCATTTGAATTACTAGATTCAGAAGATATTGAAGCAAAAATGTATCAAGTATCAGGTAATTATAATTTGGAGCCATCAAATACAGTTTCATTCAAAGTACTGATAAGACCTACTTTAGACCCTTTGCCAGGATGGTATTTAGAGCAAAAGCAGATATTTATAGAAAATTTAAATGAAAATGTTGAATTCATTTATGCAATAAAAGATATAGGTTCCGGTATTCCCAATCATCCTGATGATTATACTGATTACGATACTGAAACGGGAATAATACTGGAGGAGTCAGCGACAATTTATGTATTAAGAGTAGTTAATGGTAATCTTGGAAATACAGATAATCCAGCATCTTATGATTACTTTATAGGACCTAATGATGTTCATGGTATAATTAGGGAAGATATTATGCCAAGCTACGCATCACCATATTATACTACAGGGAATACATTTATCGAGGAAGATCACACGCTTACAATTGAACCCGGCACAGAAATATATTTTGCAAACAATGATAGCTTAACAGTATATGGTAAGTTGCTTGCCATAGGAACACCCGATGATTTCATTAAATTTTCTAGTATTAATCACGACTGGTTAGGTATTTGTTTTCATCAAACAAACTCTTTTTATTCTTCTCAGTTGAAATACTGTAAAATATGGTATTCAGATGCGTGGGGAATCAAAATTTATCAAAATTCTGTTAGTATAATAAACTGTGATATTGCTGCAAATACTGGTGGGATATATGTTAACAATACTTGGCCAATAATAATCGGTAATCATATTCGAAGTAATTCCATTGGGATAACTATTGAGGATAGACCTATAGATTTAATTAATGGGATTACACCTTTCAAAAGAGTTTCTTTAACTATCGCGAATAACGATATAACCGAAAACACGGTTGGAATCAAAACAATCCATTCTCCGATAACAATGTTAAATTGTAAATTTCATGATAATTCTAATTATAACCTTGTGGCCGAATATCAATCTAGTTTAAAAAGAACACCACAGTTAATAAATTGCTTTATTGATGATACAAATTCATTATCCGGTAAAGAAACTCTTGAAATAGATTATACAGATACATATTGGGAGAATTATGATGAGCAGAACTATACTGTTCCTTATATCTTTAACTATGATAATTTATATAATCGTTATGATTTTATGGAAGAAGTACCTTGGGTTTGGGTTGAGTGGGGTAATTTTTGGTACGATGACGAATTAATACAAGATGGGGCTTTTCATTTTAATGATCATAACGTTAATGATAATTGGTGGTGGTTAGACTATTGGCATTTTAATGAAAATAAACTAAAGGTTAAAAGTTGTAAATTTATTGATCCGGAAACAGAAATCATTAATAATGGAAGGTTAACTAGGCCATCACAATTAAGATATTCAATATCTGGTATGGGTTTTGCACACTGGTGGCATTGGCTTTGGAATGGAAATGATGGAAATCAAAAGCATAAATATTTTGACTTTAGTTTGGGTTATTTTAATAGTTATAATAATATAGATACAAGTCTCCCCGAATATGATATTGCTGGCAATCCTCGCAAAGTTGGTACAATAGATATTGGAGCCTATGAGAGCCATATTGGTGATCTACCTATTACTGATCCAGTTATAGAAGGTGAAGTGACTTGGGGAGATGACGAAATTGATGTCTTGATTACTGGTGATGTAACAATTGAAGATAGTGGATCTCTTACAATTCTCCCTGGTACCAATGTAATTTTCCAGGATATGGGTAAAATAATTGTAAATGGTAAAATAATTGCTGAAGGTTTTGAAAATAATCCGATAACCTTTACAACCACAGAAACTAATCAAGAAAATGGTTGGGGTGGACTCTATTTCCATGAAGCTGAAGAATCAGTATTAAAGAATTGCATAATTGAGTATGCAAAATTTTGGACTACTTATGACGATGGTGGACCTGGTATTCAAATTATTAATTGTACAGAGAATCTAGTTACAATTGATAATTGCATAATTAGAAATTGTTTTTCTCAGGATGAAGGTTCCGGAATTTATATTCAGTCTTCTAATTGTAATATTGTTAACAATAAAATTTATGATAACTCTGTTGTAAGTATTGGAGTTGCTGATGCAAAAGGAGGTGGGATATTTTGTACTAATTCAGATCCTACAATTAGCGGGAATGCAATATTTGGAAATACTTGTGATAGCGATCAAGGAAATAATTTTGGAGGAGGTATCTACTTTTTTGAATCATCACCTATCTTCAAAAACAATATCATTTTTAATAATGCAGCAGAAAATGGTGGAGGAATTTATCTCCGAAATTGCAATAGTGATTTCACCATTTTGAATAATAATATCATAGATAATCTCGTACCTCTAGAAGGGAATGGAGCAGGAATTTATATAGATAATTCAGATGTTAATGTATATAACTCAATATTAGATAACAATATTGGTACAGAGGAAATGCCGAACTATAACAATATCTATTTTGAGGAGATTAGCTCACCTGATCTTAAAAATTGTAATATTCAGGGTGGAGAGAGTAGCTTGATCTGTGGTTTAGGTTCATTTATTGGAAGCTACGAAAATAATAACGAGTTCGAAATTCACTTCGAATATAATCGTGAAACTGATCCGTATCCTTATTTATTACACAGTTATTCTGAATTGATCAACTCGGGAAGTGAGAATTATTATTCAATTATGACTGATGAGACAGATTTCCTGGGTAATCCACGAAAATTTGGTGATAGTTTCCTGAATGGGCATCCATTATATGGCCAAGTTGATATTGGTGCTTTCGAATTTATGAATAATCCGGTCCCTGAAATTGAGATACTAGATGAAAATGGGAATGAATTCGAAGATTTACCTTTTCTCGAAACATACGTAGAACGATCACACACAATTCCAATAACTATAAATAATCTGGGAAATAATTTTTTGGATGATGGGATGTTAGTTTTAGAGATTTCTATTGAACCTTCTTTAGAAGGTGATCCTAATAGCTCACGTCAATTCCGAATAAATATTCCGGAAGTTGGAGACAATACAAGAAAGAATGGAAAAGAAAGTGATTCGAAAAGTGATTATACCAGTAGAACAAAACACGATACAGAACTAGGAAATAGCAATAAAGTCAATAATGGTGATACATCTGAAGAGCAGGATAGAAATTTGATATCTTATGATAATTACTTTGCAGAATCAACAAATATGAATTCTTCAAAAGAAGAATTCTATACGGATGAACTATTAGATCCGGATAATATCAGAGTAATCCCAATCAATGACTTATTAATACCATTTGAGATTAACATTATTTTTGAACCGGATTGCTATGGAGAATATAATTGTGAGTTGAAGATATTAACCAACGATGATGATGAACCGGAATTAATAATTCCAATATCAGGTACAGCACTATCATCAGAAATAAATATTGTAATGGATAACTTTAATTTTGAACCTTTTCCTGCTAATAATGAGCCATCAATAGAAGAAAAAGAATTTATTATTCAGAATCACGGAAACAGTATAATGGATACTTTAGAGATTTATGTTCCTTTTGGTTTTGAAATCTATGACCTTGGGGAAGAAGTTATTCAGGGAGCTACTGATAATACTTACAAAAATGAATCGAATTTTGGAGAGAATAATAGACAAATTTCAAGTAGAAAATCTAATTATTCTAATTCATTTACTTCAGCAAAGAAAAGAGATGAAAAATCATTAGGTGATAATCGTGAAGGTTGGTTTCGCGAAATTACGACAATAGATATTCCAGCTAATAAGCAGCGTCGTTTCAAACTTCGTTTCCGATCATATAAACTTGGTCCACATCCAATTGAAGGATTTGAAGGGAATTTGATCATTTTAAGTGATGATCGAATGAACAATGAAGATAATGAACCTGATTGGCCTCTTACGGCTTATCCTGAATTTGATATTAGGATTGAATTAACCGGAGAAGGAACTCCAATATTTATTTCATCAGCATTTCCCGTTGTAGATGATAATCAGGTTCCCGGAAATCTCATTTCAGATTGGGAAATAGTCTGCCCAGAAGTTAAAATTTATGAGGATATGGTTATTAATGCTGACATACTTCTTAACATAAATAAATGTAATGAGTATATAGCAGGAGATCCTGAACCGGATCAGGTTGTATTTAGATTTGTTGATAATAGTAGTATTTTCGTAGAAGGACAAATCATTGCTGAAGGAGATGAAGAAGACTTCATAACGTTTAGGGATTTTGATTATACAGACCAATACTATTGGCAAGGAATAATCTTTGATGACAACCTCTCTTCACAATTATCTGAGTTAGATTATTGTGAAATTATGGAAGCTCACTCATCAGCTATTAAATCAATTGATTTCTCTAATCTAAGTATTACCAATAGCTATCTACATGAAAATTTGTCTTCCTATGGTGCTGCTATTTACTGTGACAACTCCGACATAATTATCCAAAATAACCTTATCTCTTTAAATGATGCGACTAACAATGGTGGGGCATTATATAGCCTGAATTCACTGGTTCAGTTAATGAATAATACTATTGAGAACAATACGGCATCTAATGGAAGTGGAATATTTTTGGATGAAACTCGTAATACCAGGAGTAGTGGAAGCAAAATAAATAAATATAACCAAGAGAAAGCATCAAAAGGTGAAAATAGAAATACAACAGCATTAATATTTGCTAATTATATTCAAAACAATACAGCATCACAAAATGGAGGTGGTATTTGTTCCAATATGAATGGAGTAGCAATTAAGAGTAATGTGTTAGAAGGAAATGAATCCATATACGGTGGTGGTATCTATGTCACACCCACAACTAATGATCTTTTTAATAACACCATCATAGGTAATAATGCTTTCTCCGGAGCTGGAATCTATTTTGATACAGGATTTCCTTTAATAAAAAACAATATTATATGGGATAATATGGCTAATGACAATACTCAAATCTATCCATCTATTCCCTCTCAGAATGTTGAGTACAATATTATTCAAAATAATGGTTGTGATCAATACAATAATCTCGATCATGAACCGGACTTTGTTGGAACTGGTGATCATCCATACAGTCTCTATGAAACCTCGATATGTATAAATGGTGGGGATAGAACTTTTATTGATAATGATGAAGATATTCTGGGTAATTATCGAATGACACAAGATCATGGAATTCCGATAATTGATATTGGTGCTTACGAATATATTGGTGAATATATAATAGTTAATCAGGATGAGATAGATAAAGTGGATTATTTTGGTAAACGCTTTATATCCTATTCACCCGCACATATTACATTCGATTTAGTTATAGATCAAATTGATGGGATTGATCAAATCTTGGAAATTTCACCCAAAACTACATTTAAATTTAATGACGCTTTTGGGATTGATGTTACATCCGTAGGTAGATTACTAGCTCAGGGAAATGAGAATGAGGAAATAATCTTTACTTCAATTACTAACTGGGGTGGAATCCGCTATAATGGAAATTCAAGTGTTGATAATCTTGAATACTGTTTATTTGAAAATGGTGAAAGCACAAATGGTGGCACGTTAAATCTGGAATCTGTCTCAGGATTATCTTTAATTAATTGCAGTTTTCTAAACAATCATGCATCAGACAATGGTGGGGCAATTTACATGAATAATTGTGACAAGATAAATTTAAATGAATGTGAATTCATAGGTAATTTTTCTGAAAAAAATGGTGGAGGAATTTCAATTTTTAATTCTTATTCCAATAGAGATTTTAATGTCATTCTTGCTCAGTGTAATTTTACTGATAATTATGTTAATGGGGATATGACTATAAATGGCTATGGTGGTGCTGTATATTGTCTAAATTCAAAAGTTGAATTTGTTGAAAATGAGTTTAATTCGAATTATACACATAGTGTTAGTGGCTTATCTGGTGGTGCAATCTGCATAAATGGTACTAATTCAAATTGTATTATTCACGATAACAATTTTATGAATAATATGGCACGTGGTAATGGAGGTGCTATCTCTATAGAATATAATCATCCAAAAATTTATTCAAATACAATTGGTTTCTGTGATGCCCAAGGACTTAATCCTAAAACGAATATACAAGAACCGGGGTTTGGAGGTGGTGGTATCGCAACTTGTGGAAGTAGTGCAGAAATTACAGATAATATAATTGAACATTGTACAGGTAAATACGGTGCTGCTATAAATTGTTATACTTCTAGTTGTAATATTTATAACAACATAATAAGAGAGAATGAGGTTAGTCATAATGGTGGAGGTCTCCATTTCTTAGAATCTTATTGTGATGTAAGATGGAACCATATTCTTAATAACAAAGCATATAATGGTGGTGGAATATATACACAATCATCCTTTAGCAATATGAAAATATTGAATAATTATTTCTATGAAAATGAAGCTTGTCATGGAGGAGGATTTTACTCAGACTCTGATAATGTGAATCTCAAGTTTGTAAACAATACTTTATCTGATAATGAAGCAAGTGGAGGAGGAAGTGCGATATATTCCAGCAATACATCTAGCCTTGATATTCAGAATTCAATTTTGTATACATATGATACAATTTATACAAGGTTAGTAGATATTGAAGATGATGAAGACTTACACTTTAGTTATTGTGATGTTAAAGGGATGAGTGAGATAGGATCAACATATACGACTGATGTTACCTTCTTAGAATGTATTGACTCAGATCCGGGATTTGTCTCAAGTAATAGTTACCATTTATTATCAGGAAGTGGTTGTTGTGATACGGGAAATAATACTTACTTAACAGGTTTAGATCTTGCTGTTGATCTGGATGGAAATAATAGGATTCTCAGTGGAACTGTTGATATAGGAGCAGATGAATGTAATGAAAGTACAATAGTTACAGATATTAATTCAGATACTGAATGGAGCGGATTAATTATTATCGATGGTGATGTTACAATAATGCCTGATGTTACTTTAACAATTGCAGATAATACAACGATTATTTTTAATCCTGAGTGTAATCTTACTGCTGATAATGCAATATTAATTCTTGGTGAGTATATTGCTTTTATCTCTGATGAACTTGATGAAGAAAATGGATTATATACAGATTCTAGTGATATTAATCTTCTAGAGTCCTCATTTACTAATTGTAATCTATTCACGACAGGAACAACGATCATTGAAAATTCAACTTTTGAAAATTCACATGTGAGTCAGGAATATAGTACAATAACAATCACCAATTCAGATTTTGTTAATACTACCGTTTATACATTTAAAAATGATAAAGCTTACCTGGATGGGAATACATTCACTGATAGTCCTCAGGTTACTGCGATTTCTTTAAACAGCTGTGATGATTTCGCTATCATTAATAATCATATTAGTAATTATCGAACTGCAATATGGTTAAATGAATCTGGTTTAAGTAAGGATAGACTAATTGATAATAATATCATTCATGCTAACCAATATGGATATGGCATTGAACTCTATCATAGTTATGCAGATATTGAGGGTAGTAATGAGATAACAAATAACTATATTGGTATTGCAGGTTTAAGAAATTGTAATATCAATTTACAGGGAAATCAAGAGGAACCCTACCAGATGGTTTCAAATAGCTTTTATGACGAATTAGCTTTTGCATACGACAGCTTTCCAATAACTTTCAATTTCAATATTATATATGATAATATCTACACAGATGAAGGTTATTTGGTTCGATGTACTAATGTCCTTGAGCCTCCACTTGATATAAGATGGAATTATTGGAATGGTATTGCAAATATATCTGCTTTTCTTTACCCTTCAAATTATTATATCTATGAACCATATTGGGAATTAACTATACCCGCTAATTTAATTATACCTCCAGATCAGGAATTGTACGAATTAGCAACATTTAATTTCGATCATGAAAGTTATTTCATGGCAGAGCAGCTATTCAAGCAAATTATAGATGAATACCCTGAGTCAAAATATTCAAAATTAGCAGCAAAGGATCTATTAGCTGTTATCCCATTTACAGGTGGTGACTATGAGGGATTGCAAACTTATTACAATGAAACACCAAATCTTCATTATGATAATGAAATTATAAAACTGGTTGAATACTTAGCAAATTATTGTGATATTGAAATGGGTGACTATGAAAGTGCTATTGCGTGGTTCGAACACTATCTTACAAGTCCTCCTAGTGTTCAGGATTCGATATATGCAGTGATTGATTTAGGATACACATATATTCTTATGGGAGAACCAGGTAGAGGTTTCGTTTGTGAATATCCGGAATTAAAACCCAAATCTAAAAAAGAATTCAGTTTAATGCAACAGGAATTGATAACACTATTACTTGAGGAACAGGAACCAATTAATTCATCAAGTTCAACGGACATAATTATACCATCATATACAAAATTAAACAGTAATTATCCTAATCCATTTAATCCTGAAACAACAATTTCTTACTCCTTAGATATTGATACGAATGTTATGTTAGTAATTTATAACATAAAAGGGCAAAAGGTTAAAACACTGATAAATGATTTTGTTGAAGCAGGTAATCATAAGATAATTTGGGATGGAAAAGACAAAAACAATAAAACAGCAGCAAGTGGTATATACTTCTATAGGTTAGTAACTGATAGGTATCAAAAAACTAAGAAAATGATGTTATTGAAGTGATATAGGATTATTTTCCTAATGGGAGAGTTTGTATGGATTGTACACCCATATTTAACTCTCCCTATGAATATTGTTACAAAATGACAAACTGCTGACAGTTTTAATATGTAATCAAAGAATAGTTGACCTTAAAATTTTCTACACCTGTTCAACTACTTTTTCTAGTTTGATTACCATTGTAGTTTTCTCTTCTATTAATCAATAATATTGTTGTCTGTATTTGACGTCTTTCAGATAAGTTGATTATTTCAACATTAGTTAGATCATCGACATTAGGAACTTCAAAGTTTCCTTTGTAACATATTTGCTCTAGATCTCTTATTATGGCTGGTCTTTTTGAATGTTTTATAATTCGAGGATATTCATCAAAAGATCTACCTGAAGGTTTAAATACTTTCTGGTAGTATCTTCCTCTATGTTTCCTAATACATTCATCATGAAGCAAGATCTTAATATATCTCCAAACAGTTGACTCACTGAATGAAAGAGTATTCACTACATCTGCAACTCGATGTAATAAACCGATCTTATCATAAATGATCCTCAATTTTTCAATTTGCGGTGTAAAGTTTAGAGGATTTGTTTTTTTTGTAGCTTTTGAATTTCGAACATACCTGTAGAATCTTGGAGTATTAGAATCATGTATTACAATGATCCTTCCTTGTTCATTAAATTTTGAAACGTTCTCCGAAACTGTTGAATAAGGAACTCCTGTGATCTGACTGATCTCTCTGATACAGAAAGGTCTGTCTATTTGTACTATATAGTTCTCAATTAACTTTCTTTTCGGAAGCATTACTACCTCTGATAATAGTATTTTCTAATTCAGGGATATATGAAACGAATTTTCTTAGATCTCCATCGGTCTCTTTGTATATCTCTTCAATGATCTTATGATCTAAAGGTACCTCTGCAACTTCCTTACAAATCCTCTTAACATCTTCTAAGGTGTTCTTCTCGAACTTGAAGAAGAAATTACACCTGCCAAAGAAGTGAGGGTTATAGTTATTGAGTGCGTCTACAGTATCTTGTTCACCGATCATGACAATAGATGCAAATGATCTGTCCGTCAGATCTCTGATTACTTCTAGAATATCCCATTCTCTCTTATGGATTTTATGATTGATCTCATCGATGAATAAAACAATTTCAGGATTCTCCTGCAGTAATTTGATACACATTTCCTCGATTTTAAAAGCTGTTCCTTTCATGACGAATTCCTCTCCGTAGATCAACCAATGCAATCTTCGATATATCTCTTGAACAAAAGCCTTCTCACGTTGTAAACGACTAATCCTCATATAGCCCCAACCATTACGAAATGCAGTCATTTCACTCCAGCGAGTTTTTCCGAATCCGGTTGGTCCATAAACTACAGCTAATCCGGGAACTTCTGTTTTTGGTCTCTTAAGAAGTTTATAAACCAGCTTATTAACTTCTTTAACATTATAAGTCTCTACTAATATTCTCTCTCTCAATTTAATATCCTCCTTTTAGCAGGTATCCCTCTTTCTTTTTTTAATCTGGCCATGAGCTCTTTAGCTCTTAATTCTCCAGGATCAACTTCAATTGCTTCTTCTTCATTTTCTATACGCTCTAAAGCTAATTTATCTAACATGGAAGTAACAGGACGTGGATTTTTGGGTTTGTTGACCTTCTTAGATTTGATCTTTTTATTCTTAACGATCTCCAATTCTGAACTGCTGTTCTTATGTATGTCTTTTATTTTATTATCTATTCTCAATGACTCTTCTGCAAGTAAGTTGTTATTCGCATTTATGTAAGCTTGATCAATATTAGATGGTCTTAATTTATTTGTTAATCCTCCCTGCTGGATAATTTCAAAATAAACAGCCTTATTCTGCTTCTCATAATAGTTTCTTGCGTGAATGGCATCAGCGGTCATTATCTTATTAGTTTGGCTTCCATATTGCACAATATGAGCTTTACCCTCTAGTAGTTTACCATCAATAGTTGCTATATGAATTGAATGAAGATCACGTACATTGTATATTACTTGAACTTCAGTATTAATAAATGCTTCAAAAGAAGGATGTCTGTAGAGATTACCCATTAACTCGATCTGTTTTCCTCTCAATTTTAAGGTTTTACGTGCAGAAAGTTTTAAGAACATCTCTTCTTCAGATAGCTTTTTCAAGGGATATTGAGAACTGTAATCCAGGTAATACTCTTTAGCACTTAGATCATTCAGGTTTTTACGTTTAGTATTATTCCATTTCTCAATGTGTTCATCGAGAGCTCCTAAAAATTGCTCCCAGTTTAATATCTTATCTCCATACTTTCTCATAAGTAGATGATTTGTCATATGCATAGCTTCGGGACGTTGTTCAGGTGTCTTGCCTAAGTAGGTTAGTTGATCTTTTTCGAATTCATCAAAGATCTTATGATTGTAAGGCTCTATTTTCTTGGCTTGCGGATTACCGGGTGTTGTCCAGACCACACGTTCTACACCAATATCTTCAAAGAAACCAGGATATCCGGAATTCAAGTATTTAATAGCTGTTCTTTTACTAAGTGTATCATTCTTTTTCTTAGCATAATACTCAGGATCAGTTTGTACATTATGAAACGATCCGGCATTATCTGTCATGATGCCTTTAGGCACACCAAATCTTTCGACTGCATGACTAAATGAACTGATCACTACATCGAACCGTTCAGAGTATGAAGCTGCGTATCCAGTGATCAATTCTGTCGCTGTATCCAACCAGTAAACTACTACGGGCCTTAATAGAATTCGTTTAGATCGATCAGGATGCAAATGATAAGGAGAATAGACCAGGAATTTATTCACATACCCATCAGATATCCAAAGATCACCCGGATAAGCATCATTGATCCTGGGTACATAAGAGGAGATCTTCTTAACTGCTTTCTTCCCTCTAACATGAGCATACAAAGATCTGTTCTGTGACATGACCACATTATTTATAAATTTATGGATCGCATCATAAGAAGGTGTTGCCTGACCAAAGAACTCTTGAGTTTTATTGTGTATTTGTCTGTATGTATAATTATTGCGATGCATAACTAATTTGACAATGTAGATCTTCATATCCTCTGACCAGGTTCTTTTCCTTCCACACTTATCATGATTATCACAGAGGACTGCTATATTCTCTTTTGCATCTTTCCACATCTTGAGCCACTTTTTAATGACCGTAAGAGAGATAATATGTTGTTTCCTATTATTCAACAGTTGATCTGGAGTAGTATCAAATTTACCGAGTGTTTTGAGTTGATCTATCAAGATAAGTTTTTGATCTAAATCTCTTTGGAACTGTACATCGACAACACGCAGCATGATCCCATTCTTTTTGGCTATGTCTCTACGATCAAGATATGTTTTAATTATGATCTCTTTGGCAAAAGCTCTTCTCTTGGGTCTATCAGAATATTTTGAAAATTCAGCAGATATCCCTACTATCTCTTTTCCGATCCCATGCTTATCATAAAGATACATCTTCCATTTCTGCTGATATTCAACTGGAAGACTGTATACATTGATGAAAGTCTTCAAACCACCTGCAGGTTTCTTGACCGTAATGGACTGAATACGATTCTGTTTAATTCTTTTTTGAATTGTCTGTCGGGATAAGCCTGAAAGGTTTACAGTGGTTTTAATATCGATCCAATCATTTGATTCTTCTAATTCGTTAATGTCATAAGAACTTATACCACTATCCTCAGTTTCCGATATCTTTACAGTGGGATATACAGTGCATTGTAAACTTTTCTTCTTATCTCCTTTTATCCTTGACATTGTATAACCCCCTAGATTAATAAATTCGTCTATGAATACGAGACATGAATATGCATGTGGTGAATAAGTGTCAAGCAGATTATTCATTACATTCATAAGTTGCTAAAAGGTGGAGTGATGAAAACTTTCAAACAAAGATTAGTATATCTTAGGAAAACAAAGCATTATTCCCAACAATATGTTTCTGATTACACTAAGTTAAGTCAGTCTAATTATTGTAAATATGAAAAAGGACGAGTTGAGCCCAGTTTATCTTTTATTGAAAAAATAATTAAATTATATGATGTCGATGCTAATTGGTTAATAAAAGGTATTGGTGATATTCCTTATTCTGAAGAAGAAACTAACAATTCGAATTCTGATCAACGAACATTATCGACTCGTATAGAAAAACTAGAGAAGAAAATAGAAGGATTAATAAAGGAGTAAAATGGGAAAAAAGTTAGATTTTGCTCTAACTATAGCCGATTTCTTGCAGTATTCATACAATAATTCGCATTTTTCGCATTTTATTTAATTATCAAAATAGGCACGTAACATTATATGGGATAAAACATTGGGGTGCTTGAATGTGTATCTCTAACTATGGACACCCCCTATAAAAAGATTATTTTCGGAGGAAAAATGAAAAAAATTATTATAATATTTTTATTCTTATTGTTCATAGTTTCTGTTTTTGCATGTCCCAGATGTGATCGCTTAAGAGCTGCTGTTGTAATAGTTCCCTATGAAGAAGTAAGAGCAGATTCTGCTCATGGTTTCGATATATTGAGTTATGACATCACTATGGAAATAGATGATGCAAACGACTATATTTCCGGAACTGTGATAGCTATTGTGGAAGCGGAAGAGGTGCTTACTGAGATTGTTTATGAATTAGAGACAATGACAGTTATAGATGTTCAATTAAATGGGAGTACAGCAAGCTATACATACGATGGTAGTCTAATAACCATTCAGTTAGGAACAGTAAACCCGGGAGAACAATTTACAACAACAGTAGAATATTCCGGTAATCCAATCTGGAACGGGCTGGGAATGTATTTCAGTAACAGTCATGTCTTCACTATTTCCGATCCTAATGCTTCCCGTTATTGGTGGCCCTGTTATGATCACCCCTGGGATAAAGCTCTTGTTGATTTACATATTACCGTGCGGGATGACTGGTTGGCAGCTAGTAATGGATTACGTACATCAATAGTGGATAATTATGACGGAACTATGACCCATAACTGGGAAGGATCAAACCCGATGGCAACCTATCTTGTTTCAATAGTTGCACAAAATTATGTGGAATTAAATGATTCCTATAATGATATTCCGATCCAAAACTTTGTCTCTTCTGGTCTCGTACCCAATGCCACGGAAGATTTTTCCAACTTACCTTTTATGATGGAAGTGTACACCGAAAAATTTGGAACTTATCCTTTTGAAAAATATGGGAATGCGGTAACAAATTTTGCTACTTACAGTGCAATGGAACATCAAACAATGACCACACTGGGAAGTCAGAATATCAATGGTAATCATGGTGGAGAAATGGTTATTGCGCATGAACTTGCACATCAGTGGTATGGCGATTGTCTTACTTGTCTTACCTGGAAGGATATCTGGCTTTCAGAAGGATTTGCAACCTATTCGGAAGCACTTTATATGGAAGAATGGCAGGGATTCGAAGCGATGGTTGATTATGTTTATTCTTCAATTCAACAATATTATATTAGTTGGGGAGGTAGCTCTCCGCATATTGTTTATGATCCTCCACCAGGATCTTATTTCACTCCGGCAACTTATGAAAAACCGGCAGCTGTTTTACATATGCTTCGCTTGAAAACTGGTAATGAGATATTCTTCCAAATACTACAAACATACTTTATAGAATATCATAATGGGAATGTGATCACGGACGATTTTCAGGAAGTGTGCGAAAACGTTAGCGGAATGGATCTTGACCAATTTTTCCTACAATGGATATATCAGCCGGGATTACCTACTATACAATATACTTATTTCTTTAATCCATATACTGCAGTTCCACGCATAATGACTTATGTTCAAACAGGATCTAATACTGATACTGATTTTTTTCTGGATGTTCCATTTCATGTTAATTATGGAACATTACACGATTCTGTGTTGGTGGATGCCACTCCAGATGCCCCTGCCCAAACCATCTCTGTTGTAAGTCTTGTCGAGTATGATAATATTGAATGTGATCCCAATAATTGGGTTTTAAACATTGGTACTACATTTAGACAAGCAGAGATAAATAATGCCTATTCAGCTGATGAAAGTGTGATTATATATTGGAATGAATTCTGGCCGGAAGTTAATATTGATGGCTATAATTTATATCGCGCAGAATCTCCGGAAGATCCCTTTATTATTATAAATTCAGAGATATTAACAGAAACTTCATATACAGATAATGATGTTATAAATGGAACTACATATTATTATAAACTTAAAGCAATAAAAGATGAATCCTATGAAACTCCATTTTCAGGGATCTATGAGGCAACTCCTCTAAACTTTCCACTCGATCAGGGACTGTTAGTTATTGATGAAACAAATGATGGTCCTGGAATTCAAGGGAGCCCTGATGATGCAATGGTTGATGAATTTTATGAAGAAATTATCAATTGCAATTTCACTGCTTATGACTATGCTGATGAAGGAGAATTGGATTTGGAATATATTGTTAACTTTTCAACCATCATATATCATGATGATGATATTAGCGGTCATAGCATTAATGATAATCTGGATGTGTTGGGTTGTTATCTGGCAGGTGGTGGAAATCTAATTATTTCAGGGTGGAAAACAGTATTCGAAATTCCAGATTCTTTTAGATCAGATTTCCTTAATTGTAGTAATGTCCAACAGGTTATTGAATGGGAATTTATAGGTGCTACTTCCGATGAATATGAAGATCTAAACGTTGATCCAGACAAGGTTTTTGTATCTTTTGAAGGGAAGCTTGCCTATATTGGTATTTTCCCGGAATCTACAAATGGTATCTATCAATATGACGGTGTTGCAGGAAACCAATATATTGGAGAGAACTGTGCATTGAAAGCTCAACCAGAAGGCCATTTTGTTCTGCTTGGCTTCCCGCTCTATTTTATCTATAATAATGACGCTGAATTGTTTATGACACAATTATTAGAAGAGATTGGAGAAGTAGGCCTAGAAAACAACATCGTACAAGCAGAAAAACCATATCTTACAAACTATCCTAATCCGTTCAATCCCACAACAACGATCTTGTTCAATGTAGCTACGGAGATCAATGAGGACATGAAGTTGATGATCTATAATGTAAAAGGACAAAAAGTGAAAGAGTTCACAATCCCTCATCCCTTAACCCTGGTTTCTAATCAAATTACTTGGGATGGAACAGATGAAACTGGCAAACCAGTTTCATCAGGAGTTTATTTTTATAAACTGAAATCCGGTGCTTTTGAGATGAATAGGAAGTGCTTGTTGTTGAAATAAAATACAACGATATTGCAACTCTCTTATAGCCATAACGTAATGTTACTGTACTTGAAACAGGCAGTCACTCTCCTTTTTTCTTTACAGAAATTATCACTTTTCGATATTAAGGTTAATTTAGTAGTTTATAGAAAAACAGATCTTTCTATAAGGAGAAACAATGGAAATACTACATCAAAAATCAAAGATCTTAGATTATTTGAAAAAAGAATCTCTTGGAATTCTGGGTACACGGGAAATAAATTCAGAGAATATAAGACAAAGAGTTATGTATTATGGAATAGATGATGACTTTAATTGCTATCTTATGTCAACCAAAGAGAGTCCAAAAATTGAACAGATCCAATCTTCAACAAAGGTCTCATTTATAATATTAACCATAGAAGATCCTTACGATAAATCGTGGGAAATTGAAATTGATGGCATGGCTACACTGCTTAAAGAAGAAACAGAAATACAATTTGCCCTTGATAAACTTATGGGAAAAAATCCGTTTGCAGATGTAGCATTGGAATCAGGCATCATTGGACAATTTGATTTTGTAAAACTTATTCCTGAATTTGTTCGGTTTAGAGTATACGGAGAAGCTCTAAATGGAAATCCTCCAACTGTTTTGCATTTTCAAAAATCTTAATAATCCTCCTTTATGAAAGCACAAAAAGAACAATCTCTTTTAAAATGCTGGGAGTATTTTAATTGTAACGAAATTGAGTGCCCTGCCTATAAATCTGATGATCAGCATTGTTGGCTTTTATCCGGAACTTACTGTCATAAAGAGATACAAGGAAGTTGGATCGAAAAAATGGAAGCCTGTATTCACTGCCAGGTTTATGAATCCAATTTCAACTTCGAAGATTGGAAATCGACATTATTATTAGTATCCAAGCAATTTAATAATTTCAGAAAGAAGTCAGATGAAGATTATCAAATTATTAAGGAAAGTCAAAAAAAACTTCAAGAATTTAAAATTACGAGTTCTTATTTATTAAAAGAATTGGATAAAAAGAGCAAGGAAGTTTTAGCAGAAAGAGAAAATTTAGAAACTAAAGTAAAAGCAAGAACAAAAGAGTTAGAACGTCTTCATACAAAACTAATTCATACTTCAAAGATCGCTACTATAGGAAGATTTTCAGCTGGTATTGCCCATGAGATAAATAATCCTCTCGGTGCAATAATGAATTATGCCAGAACACTTCTGGCCAATCCTGAAATAAAGAAAAAGAATCGAGATTACTTGGAACTGATTTTAAAAGGTTTGTTTAGGATTGAAAGTATTGTACAGCAAATTTTAAGTTATTCCGGTTACAGAAAAACCGATCTGCAATTATCCAATATCAATAATATAATCAATGATGCAATTGCATTTATTCAGCATAAACAACATGAGAAGAAGATTAAAATGAGATTGAAACTGGAAAATTCTTTACCTTCCATTTTTTTAAGTGCTTCACAAATACAGCAGGTTTTCATTAATATCATTAGTAATGCTTTTGATTCAATGAACAGAAATGGAGAATTGAAAATTAAAACGTATTATGAAAATGGAATGATTATTTCCAGTTTCAAAGATAACGGGAAAGGAATTACAAAAGAAGACAGAGAAAAGATATTCGATCCTTTTTACACAACCAAAGATGTGGGAGACGGAACGGGATTAGGATTATTTATTTGCTATAATATTCTGCAGCTTTACGAAGGAAATATAGACATTAGAAGTATCGAAGGAGAGGGAACAGAAGTAATTATAAACTTGCCGGTTCCTGATAAATAATGAATAAACATAGAATATTAGTTGTTGAAGATGATGATTTGATGCAGGGAATGTTAAATGATTCACTAAGCACCGAGGAGTATGATGTAACTTTAGCTTCCGATGGATTAGAGGGATTAAAGAATATCCAAAAAACGAAATTTGACCTTGTTTTGCTTGATATAAAATTACCTAAAATGAACGGCATTACATTGCTTGAAAAAATCAAAAAAACCTCTGCTGAAACTATCGTAATTATAATGACAGCTTTCGGAACAGTTGAGACAGCAGTGCAGGCTATGAAAATGGGAGCATTCGATTATATAACCAAGCCCTTCTTAATAGATGAATTGATGATGATAATGAAAAAAGGATTAGAATTACAGCAGTTGAAAAGAGAAAATATCCTTTTGAGAAAAGAATTACAGCATCAATATTATTTAGGAGATATAATTGGGAAAAGCATAGAGATGCAAAAGATCTTCCAGTTAATCAAGATCATAGCTCCCAGCAAAAGTACTGTCCTTATACAGGGTGCAAGCGGAACTGGAAAGGAATTGATTGCAAAAGCAATTCATCAGCTTAGTCTGCAAAAAGACAGACCTCTCATAAAAGTTAGTTGCGGTGCATTGCCGGAAACACTTATAGAAAGTGAATTATTTGGGCATGAAAAGGGTGCTTTTACAAATGCTCTCAAATTGAAAAAAGGAAGATTTGAACTTGCTCATCAAAGTACAATTTTTTTAGATGAAGTAGATGACATGAAACCTATGATTCAAATGCGGCTTTTAAGAATATTACAAGAAAGAGAATTGGAGCGGGTTGGCGGAACTGATACAATAAAAGTTGATTTAAGGATCATAGCCGCCAGTAAGGTTGATCTGTTAACATTAGTAAATGAAGGAAAATTCAGGGAAGATTTATATTACAGGCTTAATGTTGTTCCAATTATCCTACCTCCATTACATGCTCGTAAAGGAGATATTCCTCTTTTAGTAAATCATTTCCTAAGTAATTATAATACGATATTAAATAAAAATGTAGAACTTTCTACGGAAGCTTTACAGAGAATGATGAATTATAATTGGCCCGGAAATATCCGGGAATTGGAAAATTTAATTGAAAGGTTAGTTACATTATCTGTTAATAATAAAATCACAACAAAAGATTTACCGGAAAATTTGAAGACTAATAAGAAATGGAGTTCAGATAAAATAAAGATTGTTGTTCAAGAAGTTGAGAAAGAACACATTCTTAAGATTCTGGAACAAACAAATTGGATAAAAAAAGAAACAGCAAAAATATTAGGTATTACAACAAAATCTCTCTGGGAAAAGATAAATAAATATAATATTTCGTGAAATAACATTACATTTTCGCAAAACCTTACCAAAAAGTAATATTAATAAATTGTTGGTCAATTACTCTGAAACAAAGTATTTACAACTTTATTAACTTTTTTGGCATTACTTTTCGGTAATGTTTGCCTTTTCACACTAATTACTTATAATTCCATAACCTCTTTATTTGCAAGCTATTATGTCGCAATACTCCCATTGGCATAGTTATTGCTAATTCCTTAAGTATAAAAGGAGAAGTGAAGTTTACTATGTTTAGAAAGAAATATTTGTTCGAAGGGATTTTCAAATAAAATGGAAAAATTTCTAACCATTTATACAATCGAACAATTCAAAAAAAGAATTAAGTGGTTCATTATATTAAGATTTATCGCTATTATTGGCGTTTTTGTTGTCCTCTTGGCAACGAAGAACCTGCTAAACATAAAGCTGCCTTTTTTTCAACTTTATTTAGGAAACATGCTGTTATTAATTTTGAACACATTTCATTTACTTTACAATCAAAAATTGAATTATCTTAAAGTAAAAGAGGTTTATTTTAAGAAAGCAAATATCTTCGTGAACATTCAGATTTCATTAGATCTAGTGCTTTTAACATATTTTGTTCATTTTGCTGGAGGAGTGGAAAACCCATTTACTTTTTACTATATCTTCCACATAGTTATTGCCAGTATTCTTTTATCAAATAAAGCAGCCTACTATCAAGCAATCTTCTCAGCTTTTCTTTTTGGTTCAATTATATTAACCGAATATCTCCATATTTTACCTCATTACTCTCTTATCGGGTTTTCCACCGAGAGTCTTAACTTTCACACTTTTGGTTATATAGTTGGTATTTTTTCGGTCTTTGTCTCAACCTTATTTATCGTTGTATACATGACAACTTCTATTGTTAATAAATTGTGGGAAAGAGAGATAGCTCTTTGCGAAGCAAACGAAAGGTTAAGAGAAAAAGACCGCTTAAAATCACAATATGTTTTAATTGTATCCCATGATTTACAAGCTTCTCTTTCGGCAATCCAAAGTTGTTTAAAAGTAGTTTTAAGCAATTTCACAGGTTCAATTTCTGAAAGATCAAGGGAGATGATTACAAGGGCAGAACAAAGAAGTTTGAGCTTATTACATTTTGTGAAAGATCTGCTGGATCTTTCTAAGATGAGAGCTTTAGATGAAACAAAAAAAGAAAAAATATTGTTTTGGAAAATCGTAAAAAAAGTCGCTGAAAAATTTAATGTAATCGCAGAAGAAAAAAAACTCAACCTTTCTTTAGGTAATAATAGTAAAGATTTTGTAATAGGAAATCCCCAAACTCTCGAAGAAATGATGGATAACCTGGTCATTAATGCGATTAAATATACACCAAGAGGAGGGAAAATATCTATTGATCATCAACTTTCTTTAGATCCCGAATTCATCAAAGTATCGGTTTCGGATACGGGGATAGGTATTCGGCAAAATAATCTGCCCTTTATTTTTGATGATTTCTTTCGGGCTAAGAATGCTTTAATGTTGGATAAGAACGGAACAGGTCTCGGATTATCAATAGTAAAACAAATTGTCGAATCTCATAATGGTGAAATCTGGGTTGAGAGTAAACTCGGTGAAGGTTCGAAATTTACATTCACCTTACCCAAAGCCAATATAATAGGGAGTAAGTAAAATAGAAAAGCAGAAAAGCATACTAATTATTGAAGATGATGCTGACATGATTGAAGCTATGAAAATCATTTTAGAAACAAAAAATTATCGGATATATACTGCATATAGTCCAGATGAAGGTTTTCAAATGGCAAAAGATATGAAACCGGATTTAATAGTTTTGGATGTTATGTTCGATAGTGAAGAAAGATCTTTAGGATTCGAGTATGCTGTTAATATGAAACAAGATAAAATACTAGCTCCTATACCAATTTTGATGTCTTCTGCTGTTAACAAAGCTCACCCTGATTTTAACTTATCTGCTAATACAAATGATAACTTTTTTCCGGTTGATGATTTTATAGATAAACCGGCACAACCGGATGATTTACTAAATAGAATAGAAAAACTTCTTAAACAGAAAATTAGTAAATGGGTCAATTATCAAGGAAAAATAATACTTAATAAATAGGAGGAAGTAATATGGATCAACACAAATTATCGGGAGCTAATACAAACTTGAAGCTTCTTATAACGTTCTTTTTATTATGCATGGCACTTGCATATGTTGTCGCACTGATCAATGTCTATGACAAAACTCAATTTACCTATAGCGGTACTGCAGAGCATTATGTTGGAAACGAAGAGGAGCTGATCTTTCCAAAGGAATTCTCAGAACTGGTTGAGATAAGTCACCCTCATCTTCTGGGAATGTCGATGATGTTTATGCTTTTATGTTCAATTTTCTTATTTTCATCAGCATCGGATTTACTAAAAAAAATTATCGTAATTTCATCATTTGGTTCAATAATTGTAGATCTCGGTTCGACCTGGTTGATCCGATACATGGCTCCACAATTTGCAATATTGATGATAATAGCCGGGATTGTAATGGGACTTTGTTTTCTTTTTATGTTCTTAATTCCATTGAAAGATATGTGGTTAACAAAAAAAAGAATCACACCACATATCTAACTAAGCAATTTTTTTAAAAAAAGGGGGTAAATATGACAATTTACAGAGGATTGGTGCCGATTACCACCAAAACTCTTGTGTCTCATCGTGTGTAAAAAAAATAAAAAAGGAGTAGAAAATGAAAAAAAGTATGATGATACTTTGTTTAGTAATTATTACAACAGTATTTCTCCATGCACAGATCGATTTTAATCTAGGTGGAGAATTGAAATTCCGTAACAGAATTAATTTCGATGATGCAGCCTCAAAACCAGGATTCGAATTTTATGAGATAGAACTCTTCATAGATGGAGATATAACTGATTACAGTTCCTTTTATATCGAATATGATCTAATGCATAGTAACCATCCCGAGCCTGAGAATGTCTGGATAGATCTTCATGCACCAATGCGACCTGCTTTTGCTTTTGGTGGAATGGGGTTACGTCTTGGTCATTTCCAGGTTCCTTTCGGTTACGAGAACGATGATAACGAAGGTTACATGTATCACGGCAGGTCTAGTGTTAACCATTCAATGATCCATGGAGAAACAATTGACGGGTGGAAAATGAGAAATAGACAAATTGGTATATGCGGAGCTTATTCTCTAGGACCATTAACTGCCTGGGCAGGAGTTTATAATGGTAATGGTAACTGGATGCAATACGGAAAAAGTGATAATAGGCAAAATGACTATGACTATGCAATCAAGACTGAGGTTCAACTTGCAAATATTGAATTTGGAGCTAGCCACTGGATAGCACCTGGAGTAGATACAACTGCTGATGACTACAATGGAGTTGGTTTAATTCATACGAGAGATATTACGCGTATCGGTGTACATTTCAGATATCCTGCTTCATCTCTTTTTGTGGCACAGGATCCAGCACTTGGCGGTGCACCATTCCTGATATTTGGTGAATATATAATGGGAGAACACAAGGAAAACGATTGGGATCCAGGTCTCGGAGATCAAGCATTGTTTGGTTATTTTCTTGAAGCACAATTTGGTATTATCCCTGAAACTCTAGTAGGTTTTATACGATATGATTATTATGAACCTAATGATGATATCGATGATGATGAAACCACAGCTATTACACCAGGTATCAACTGGTTTTTCTGGAGTAGTATGAAACTTATCCTTGAATATGATTACATAGATAATAAACTTAATGATATCCATTCAAAACAAGATCGAGTTGCTGTTGAGTTATCTCTAACATTCTAACTCATAACAAATTTGTTCATTATAATTTGGAGGAAGGAGATGACTGATCTATTATGCTCCCTCCGAAAATAAGTCAAAGTGTGAAAAGTGAAAATAGCAGAAGGAAAAATAGAGGAATTTCTAAATGGTAGTCTTTGTTTTGATGATCATAATTCTAGTTTGGATTGAAACAAAAGATAAAAACAAAGCTTTCAACAATAATATTAGTTTTATGAAATCGAACGTTAGATTTATTCCTGAATGTAGGCAAAATAAAGATTAGAATTCAAAAATCTTCCATTCTATTCAGTGTTGCATTTAGGATCCATTAAGAGCTCTAATATTATACTTCTGTTAATAGGGGGAGTAGGGTAGATTCTCCCCACCATGCTCCCCTTAAAAATAAAAATTTGAAAATAAGAAAAAATAAAGGAGGAAATATGAAGATGTCTAAGCTTTTGATATGCAACTTCTTATTGCTGATGTTCTTCTGGAATACGTCTTATGCATTTGTTCTACTTACCGAAGAACAAGCTCTCCAAGAGATGTTAACAGAGGTTGATGAGATCGTAACTGAAACCAGGATAGCAAGTCCTGAAGAATTAACTGTAATGAAGGAGAAGATGGGAGGACGATTAGTCCTGTTTCAAAAAGGCTCTAAAGCCAAAGAATTAGCTGCAATAACCGAATTTACTTTCTATTTTGGAATTAAAGATGGGAAAAAAGTAAGTGTAGCCATAATAGAAAAACAACCCGGGAAATGGGGTCCTATAGAATATATCGTTGCTCTTGATATGGAAGGGAAAATTCAAAACCTGGCAGTTATGTCCTATGTCGAGAAAAGAGGTAAGCCTATTGCAAAACGATTATTCTTGAAGCAATTTATTGGGAAGAGCAGTAAAGATAAGTTCAAAGTAAAAAAAGATATAAGAGCTATTTCGGGTGCCACAATATCTTCCCGTAGTGCATGTTTTGCGGTGAAAAAAGTTACAGTTTTGTATGAGGAATTATATCTTAAAGTATTAGTTAGTTCAAAACAAGAGTGAGAAGTAATTTCATAAGAAACTAATTTTAATAAATTGAGTTTAATTTGAAGTTGAGCTAATTAGCTCAACTTCATTTTTTATGTATCCATAGTGGTAAAGAATTCAGGAGCACTGAACCCTTTTGACTCACTTTTTCAATCCACTTGAAATTAAAAACTTATCGATAAATTTATTATTCTAATTATAAATAATTAAATGCTTTACAAGTAACTTTTAGGAATAAATATTGCGTGTAAAATAGAGTATAAGGAATAAAAATGGAGGATATATTATGAGAAAGTTTTTAGTGTTATTTTTTATTTTAACTGCTTTTGTACTTTTTGCTGATCAAACACAAATTGTTGAATACAATGATTCATGGAATGAACATGGATTCAGTTTGGAGCAACAAGGTGATTTTGGCGTACGGTTGAACTATTCGATTAAACGATTTACTCTTGGAGAAGAGACCATTAATGGAGAATTGCTGAAAACTGTCTCTCTTCCAGGCAACTTTCTTCCTAATGATGAAGGGATGCCCAATCTCCCCGGTAATGGACGTTATATTGCCATTCCACAAGGATCAACAGCTGAGTTACAAATATTGAACTATCGTGTTGAGTCTTATCAAAATATCGATCTAGCACCTGCTTTCAGAATTCCGCTTGATACCGATGATGGTCCACTTGAGTATACTAGAAATAATGTAGTTTATTCAACTGATGAATTTTATCCTAAAGAATTTGCTCAGCTTTCTAAACCTACTCAAATTCGTGGAGTAGATGTTGTTATGATCGGTATTACTCCTTTCCAATATAACCCGATAACCAAAGAACTACTGGTTTATCGTGATATTGAATTGAACGTGAACTTTATTGGTGGTAATGGTCAGGTCGGTGTTGATAATCTTCGTAGTAGATGGTGGGATACAATCCTGCAGGATGCGATTATTAATAATGAGTTAATTCCCATTATAGATTATTCTCAAAGCAACAACACACGTGATGGGTATGAATATCTCATCATTTGTCCTGATGATGCAACATTTTTAGCATGGGCAGATTCTATTAAAGTTTTCCGTCAGCAACAGGGTATTTCTACAGTGGTTATGACAACTGCAGAAGTTGGTGGAAATACAGTATCAGCAATAGAAGGGTATATCGACGATATTATGGATCCATATACAGGTTGGGATCCTGCTCCATCAGCTATTCTATTGATGGGTGATTATGGTACAACCGGAAATACTATTGTTTCTCCAATGTGGAATAGCTATTGTGTTTCTGATAATATTTATGCTGATGTAGATGGTAATAGTATGCCGGATGTAATACTGGCAAGGATGACAGCGCAGGATGCTACTCAACTTGAAACAATGGTTACAAAGTTCCTTGATTATGAGAGAACTCCACCAACAGATCCAGATTTCTATGATCATCCGATCACAGCACTCGGTTATCAAACTGAACGTTGGTTCCAGATATGTTCTGAATCTGTGGCAGGTTTCTGGGAAGTTATTCAAGGTAAAACCGTTAATAGAATAAATGCTATTTATAGTGGTAATCCAGTAACAGGTCCATGGTCTACAGCAACTAATACAGCTACTGTATTGAATGTTTTTGGTCCTAATGGACTGGGCTATATTCCTGCTACTCCAGGTGAAGTTAACTGTTCATGGTATGGTACTGCTAATGATGTTATTAATGGTATTAATGACGGTGCTTTTATGTTGCAACATCGAGATCACGGCAGCGAAACAGGTTGGGGTGAACCAGCTTTTCAATCTAGTCATATAAACAGTTTAACTAATACTGACCTTCCATTTATATTCTCAATCAACTGTCTTACCGGAAAATATAATATGGCTGGAGAGTGTTTTGCGGAGAAATTCCACAGGTATACTTATAATGGAGAGAATTCAGGTTGTCTTGGAATTATTGCAGCTTCAGAAATCTCTTATTCATTTGTGAACGATACATATGTCTGGGGAATGTATGACAATATGTGGCCGGATTTTATGCCGGATTATGGCACAACACCAGATTCTCGTGGTGTACTTCCAGCTTTTGCAAACGCAGCAGGAAAGTATTTTCTAGAACAATCTAGCTGGCCCTATAATACAAATAATAAAGAAGTAACCTATAATCTTTTCCATCACCACGGAGATGCTTTCAGTGTAGTTTATTCAGAAGTTCCTCAAGATCTTACAGTTTTACATGATCCAGTACTTTTAGGAGGATTAACTTCCTTTACTGTTTTGGCTGATGTTGGTTCTTTCATCTCGTTAACAATAGATAATGAGATTATTGGAACTGGTGTGGGAACTGGAGCGCCTGTTTCTATAAGTATTGAATCTCAAATGCCGGGTACTACAATGCTGATTACTGTAACGAAACAGAATTATTTCCGCTATACTGCAGAAGTCCCTGTAATTCCACCAACAGGATCATATGTTGTATTTAATGATGTTACAATTGACGATACTGCCGGAAATGGAAATGGTTTGATCGATTTTAGTGAAACGGTTCTTCTTAGCATCGGAATTGAAAATATCGGTACGGTAAATGCCAATAATGTTATTGTTACTTTAAGCACAGAAGACGAGTATATCACAATAACTGATAATATAGAAAATTATGGAACCGTGAATGCCGGAACAACTGTGACTGTGACAAATGGATTTGAAATAGATGTTGATGGTCTTATCCCTGATCAGCATAGCGTAATAATAGAACTTAATGCTACTGATGGAAGTGATACCTGGACAAGTTACTTCTCATTGAACTTAAATGCACCAGTTCTGGAAATTGGAGAAATGCTGATAGATGACAGCAGTGGTAATGATAATGGGGTTTTAGACCCCGGTGAAAGTGTAACTATCACGATCCCAGTTAACAATAATGGACATGCCGAATCACCTGATGCAATAGCAACTCTTGCCTGTGTTTCAACAGGTATAACAATTGGAACTGAAACAGTTAATCTCGGTCCAATCGGAATTGAGTCTTCCGAAGATGCGATCTATATTGTCACAGCAGATGCCTCTGTACCATTTGGAACTCCGATCACATTGAGCTTCAGTGTGATTGCTGGGGAATATGAAGAAGCTGTAGATTTCCCAACTCAGGTAGGAATTCATAGAGAAGATTTTGAAAGCGGAGGTTTTGTTCAATTTCCGTGGGAATTCCAGGGTTATGACATTTCCTGGCCCAACGTGAATCCAATTGAAGACTTCACAATTGTAAACCCGATCGATGATGTAATATGGAGCATCGATACAAACGAATTCTACAGTGGCGCAGCCAGTGCCAAATCTTATCCGATCACTCACAATCAGGCCTCGTTTATGAGTTTGACTCTTGATGTGACCCTGGATGGTGAGATTAGTTTCTGGTTCAAAGTTGCCTGCGAATACAGTCCCTCCCAAACGTATTTCTATGACGGATTATTTTTCATTATTGATGGAGAGACAGCAGATCGCTTTCAACCTGAAGCTGATGGCTCTTCACCCTGGACTTTTGCCAGTTATCCTATTGAAGCAGGTACTCATACTTTTGATTGGGTTTATGTGAAAGACAGTAGTGATGGAACCACATTTATTGCTGATGATTGTGCTTGGGTAGATTTCATAACCTTCCCATCCATTGTACCGATAGTAACAGGTACAATAGAAGGCACTGTAACTCTGGTTCCTGCTGGAGACATTGAGAATGTTGAGATAAGTATCGGAGCGATGACCGTGAATCCTGATGTATCTGGTGCGTTCACAATGGAAATTCCAGTTGGGATATATGATGTAACAGCTTCTTTGGAAGTATATGAAACAATCATGATAGAGGATGTGGAAGTTCTAGAAGGTCAGATCACATCGATTTCCTTCGAATTGCATTATCTACAAGCTCCGGAAAATCTACAAGCTGCTATCAATGATAACCTAGTCGATCTATCCTGGGAACATAATCAACCGACTGAAAATAGTGGCAGAAAACAAAGTAATCATTCTAACCGCGAATTCCAGAACTTCAATATTTACCGGAATATGGATGGAGGAAATTTCGAACTTCTAACTTCAACCACCGAAATGGTTTATGAAGATATTCTGGAAGAAGCAGGAGAATATGAATACTACATAACTGCTATGTATGATCAGGAAAATGAAAGTGAAGCATCCAATATTGAAATAGTTATTTGGGATGGAACAGAGATAGATGATCCTCTCATTCCAATTGCAAATGCTCTTTATCAGAATTCACCTAATCCTTTCAATCCGCATACAAGAATCAGTTTTGATCTAATGGATGATGCACAAGTTAGCTTGGAAATCTTTAATATGAAAGGACAAAAAGTGAAGCAGCTAATCAATTCTCAGTTCTCAGCAGGACAGCATTCTGCAATTTGGAACGGAAAAGATGATAACAATAAAACTGTATCTTCAGGAATTTATTTCTACAAATTTAAAACTGGGGATTATCAGGCAACCAAGAAAATGTTATTGTTGAAATAGTAACTAAACGCTCTGTATTTGAGAATAACAAAAACCTTCCAGGTTTTCATCTGGAAGGTTTTTTCTTTACAAGAGAGTTTGCATTCTTCTATTATTTCATTATTAAAAGAAGTTCAAATGTCTGAATATTACAAACATAAAAAGATTATATTAAAAGAAAAAAAATAATTGACTAAAATAGCTGTAAAATATTTACTTAAAAAAATATATTTAGGAGTTTAGGTAATGGAATACTTAAAAAGCAAATTAAATTATCTCTTCGCGACTAATAAAGGATTGATTTTAATAAATATGGCTATTCTTTCGTTGGTCTCAGCCGTTTTCGGAACTCTATCCGGTCCATTGAAAGAATGGGGAGTAGGTCAACTCACGATCAGACTTCTTGGGATGGACATTCAATCCCAGGATCGTGAAGGTAGGATTGTAATTCTCTATCATGCCATTGCAGTAACTTTTACAGCGTTGCTAGTCTATCTCATCATCGAAGCGATCCCAATGGAAAAAAGGATCATGAAAAGAATTCGCAGTTCCATCACAATCGGTTATTTACTAACTGTGATTTTTGGACTCGGTTTTGCCTATTGGGGTCATAACTGGGCATTTCATGGATTGTTCATCGCAGGTTTATCGATTGTTTTCTATTCAGGAGTTCTTTTATGTGTCTCTCTGTGGCCTGGTAAAAAAGAATTTAGAGAAACAAACAAAGATTACTCTCGAACTAATAAAGGTATTTCGTTAGAACGGACCGCATTATTCATTATGGCAGTTGCAATGCTTGGCTCTGCGGTTTTTGGTGCTGTCAGTGGAGCTCATTTTGGAAATGGATTTGAAACTTTTTTAGCTGAAGATGGAGTACGCCACGTTCATCATAGTAAACTTGAACTGGCAATTATTGGTCATCTTCATATAATGCTAACTCTAATAGGAATTGCAACTACACTGTTGATAGGTCGCTGGTTTAATTGGAAAGGAATTACTCATAAAATTGGAATTCCATCTCTGATCTGGGGAACCATCATTATTACACTTGGAGTTTGGCTGGTTGTTCCTTATCAACTTTACGCTCATATGATAATTTATGTAGGAGCTGTGTTTTCTATGTTTGGTGCATTAATGCTGGTTATTTTTGGTTGGGGAAAATTGATCAGAGAAGGAACGAAAGATATAACAAAACCTAATTTCTTCCAAAAAATAAAAGCATTACTTTCTGATTCCTTAAAGTTCGGACCTCTCTGGCAGATGGTATTTATGAATTTCTGTGTGAGTGGGGTTGGAATTTTTATGGCAGTCAAACTCGAAGAGATTTTTAGAGAAATACCTTTTAGAGAAGAGCGAATAACTCTTACCGGACATTGGCATATTTTATCTGTTCTTACAGCAACTATCATTTTGATGTATATTGCTTCTCATATCTTCCCTTTAAAAAAGAAGATCGGGAACATTTTCGGCTGGATAATCATTCTCGCATCAGATCTAGCTTTTGCAATGATCACTATCTTCAGCATTAAACGATTGTGGGTTATTGAAGAAGCTCAGCAGATCATGGTTAATAAACTTCATTTTTTTAGTGAAATAGGACTTGGGCTACTGCTAACCTCATTGGGTGTTTACATGGTTGTTCGCTTAATTGATTTCCTGAAAAAAGGAAAAATAAATGCAGAGATCGGGGAATAGATTATGAAGAAATATATTACGATATCCATTTTGCTTATTGGTTTATTACTTGTTCTAAGTTGTAGCGAGATACCGGAAGATATTGATCCGAATTCGGTTCCCTTAAATTTAACTGTAAATGAAAATGACTGGGTTCTGGTGGAAAAAGGAGAATTCATTTCCGGCTTGAATGAGCGCGAAGATGAAGTTCCTTATGATTATGAAATAATGGTTACCGAAGTTACATATGCTCAATATGCTGATTATCTTAATTCCGCACTAAATGACGATCTTATTCAAATAGAAAACGGTTTGATAAGAGGTTTTTATAAAGGAGATGACTTCCATAATAAACGCCACGAGTTTGAGATCCCTGAAGGAAATTACATTTACTATAATTTGAATGGAGTTAAGTGCCGGATGAAATTTGATGAAGGAATTTTCTCTGTAAGGAAAGGTTATGAGAAGTTTCCTGCTGCTTATGTTAGTTGGTTTGGAGCGAATGCCTATGCCGAATATTACGGTTTAACTCTGGCAAATGTAAAAGAATGGGAAAAAGCAGCACGGGGAAGTGACAATAGAACTTTCCCTTGGGGTTTTGAGGAACCAACTTCTGATATTGCCAATTATCATCACAGCAAAGACCCATTCGATCATGAAAATGCGGCGACACCTGTTGGATTTTATAATGGTGAAAAACATGGAGATTTTCAAACTAGAAATAACCAAAGTGTTTATGGCTGTTATGATATGGCAGGGAATGTGGCAGAATGGATCGGAACTATCCAACATGGAAGTCATTTGCGCTTGATCTATGGTGGAAGTTTCATGGAGTATGGTTACAATCTACGATCATTTACAGAGAATTCTTCAGTTCCGGAATATTGCAGTTTCCAGGTTGGTTTCCGTTGTACGAGGAAAGTAGGCAACGAGGATAAAGAGAGTGATAAAGTTTTACATTAAATTGCTCAAAGCACCTCAAACAGGGCTTCTGCTTTTTACTTCGATTGCCGGTTATCTTGCATCTTCGGGGCAACTTTCAACTGAATTAGTTATTCTGGCAATGTTCGGAATGGTTTTAGCGATTGGCGGAGCAACTGCATTGAATATGTCTTTCGATGAAGACATAGATGCAAAAATGAATCGCACAAAAAACCGTCCAATTCCAAAAGGGATTATTACTTCAAAGAGTTCATTATTATTTGGATGGTTATTGATCATTATTGGTATGATGATCGCTTATTTAATCCAGCCTTTATATAGCATTATTGTTGCTTTTGGGGTTTTCTTTAACTACATAATTTATACGTTATGGCTCAAAAGAAGATCAGCATTATCGATAATTTTTGGAGGGTTAGCAGGTGGAATGCCAATATTAGCTGGAAGAGTTCTAGCAATTGGAAATATTGATCTAATTGGGATTTTAATGTCACTTGGAATTTTATTCTGGATTCCTACGCATATATTATCTCTGGCTATGAATCACTCAGAGGACTATAGGATCGCAGGAGTTCCAACAATTCCCAATAAATTTGGATTTACTAAAACCAGATATTTCATAACTTCTGCTAATATTATTGCTGTTCTGATATTCTTATATATCAGCCTGTTGTTGGAAATTTCAAAAACTGGAATTATGATATTGTTATTTGGAAGTGTTGTTTTAATAGCAACTTCATTGATTATTATTATCAAACCTTCCGAAAGAGCAAACTTTTATTTATTTAAATTCGCATCATTGTATATGGTCATCGCAATGATCATTATGATGGTGAGATAAAAAAGCAAAAGCCGTACTATAAAATAGGAGGGAAAAATGTATGAAACAATTAAAGCCATGACTTTTCTTGATCGTGGGATTTTGTTGTTAACAGGATTTATAGCAATTTATATGCTATTCATTCTATTCAAAAAACAAAAAGAGAAGGCTGAGACAGAGAATATCTTCTTCATTATCTCATTTGCAGTTCTGTTAGTCTCTGGTTTGATCCTGATTTTCACAAATTGGGATTCACTACTTTCACCATTTGTGGCAGTTGTTGCCGGATTAATTCCGTTTGGATTAGCATTGGGACTTATCAAAAAATTCTATCCCAAATTTTTCAAACTCTATCTGGTGGTTTTAACAATCGGGCTTATTATGATCGCAGTTACTAAGTTTGGAAATGTTTTGTGCCAAGGTAGTATTGCACTTCCGGTATTCCATGCAATAGCCGGATTGACGATTTTCTTTGTTCCGATCTGTGCAGTAAAAAGCGGAAAAGCAAAACCTGCTTATATCAATGTAACCATCGGTGGAACTCTGATCGGGCTTGGCGGAATCGCACTTGCTTTCATCAAAAATGGTGGACAGTTATTGTTTTTCTCACCTTTGATTGTTCTCACGATTCTTGCTCCACTTCTTTTCCTTACAGCACTTTTCTTTGCACTGGGACTTACAAAGGGAGAATAGCTCATTTATGGAACTTGCAAGTAAATGAAAAACTTGATTTTTATTTATAGCATTGGAGGAGTTATT
>JAGLPW010000079.1 GCA_023137125.1 Candidatus Cloacimonadota bacterium
ACTTTTACTAAACAGTGTGATATCGGAATAATTGAAGGTGGATGCTGTAACAGTGAAAATGTTCATGTTCTTAAAGAGTTTAGGAAAAACTGTAAAACATTAGTTGTGATCGGTGAATGTGCCATTAAGGGTGGACTTCCTGCAATGAGAAATAACAATGCACCAATTTCTGAGTGTTTGGAAGAAGCATACTTAAATTGTGTTTCAGTGCAAGCTAATGATGAAAAGATAATCCCGAATGATGAAGAACTTCCAATGATACTAGATAGAGTATATCCGTGTCATGAAATTGTAAAGATCGATTATTTCCTTCCGGGTTGTGCGCCCAGAGCAGATCTTATTTGGAATGCTCTTGTAGCTCTGGTTACCGGTAATGAAATGGATTTACTATACGAAGTCGTAAAATTCGATTAAGAGGAAAATATTATGAGTAAAAAAATAACTATAGAACCAGTAACAAGAGTTGAAGGTCATGGTAAAGTCACTATTCATCTCGATGATAATAATCAGGTTGCTCAATCTAGACTACATATCGTTGAATTCAGAGGGTTTGAGCGCTTCATACAGGGAAGACCCTATTGGGAAGCTCCTGTGCTTGTACAACGCTTATGTGGGATCTGTCCGGTAAGTCATCATCTGGCAGCTGCAAAAGCTCTGGATGTGATTGTAGGGGCTGGAACCGGTGACGGATTAACTCCTACAGGAGAAAAGATGCGTCGTCTGATGCATTATGGCCAAATGTTCCAATCTCATGTGCTTCACTTCTTCCATCTTGCTTCACCAGATCTGCTTTTTGGAATTGACGGTGATCCTGCACTTAGAAATGTAATAGGAATTGCAATAAAGCACAAAGAACTTGCTGTGCAAGCTGTGATGATGAGAAAATTCGGACAAGAGATCATCAAGGCTACAGCAGGTAAAAAAGTTCATGGAACCGGTGCTATTCCGGGTGGAATCAACAAGCACCTTACTCAAGAAGAAAAAGATCATTTTCTGAATGGTCCTGATCCGATGAATATCGATAAAATGATCGATTGGTCTTTAGGTGCACTTGAATTCTTTAAAGGATATCATGCAAAAAACAAAGATCTTATAGATAACTTTGCTTCTTTCCCGTCAAGTCATGTTAGTTTGGTTAGGAAAGATGGTGCAATGGATCTTTATCACGGTGTACTGCGTGGTATAGACACAAACGGAAAGAAAATTCTGGATGATGTTGATTATCAAGATTACCTACAGTATATTGATGAAGAAGTAAAATCTTGGAGCTACATGAAGTTTCCATATCTCAAATCTATTGGTAAAAAGGATGGATGGTATCGAGTTGGACCACTTGCCAGAATGAATACTGTAGAATTCATCCCAACACCACTAGCACAAAAAGAATTTGAGATATTCAAGGCATATACAAATGGAAAGCCAAATGGAATGAGTATGCATATGCATTGGGCTCGACTTATCGAGATCCTGCATAGTGCAGAAATGATGAAAGAACTTCTTAATGATCCTGATCTGATGAGTGGTGAACTTACAGTTAAGGGAACAAAGGGAAGAGAAGGTGTTGGTCTTTTAGAAGCACCTCGCGGAACTCTATTCCATCATTATCGCATTAATGATGACGATCAAATAGAAATGGCAAACTTAATAGTTTCTACAACGAATAATAATACTCCAATGAATACAGCTGTAAATCTAGCTGCAAAGCAATTCATGAACGGACAAACCGAAATTACAGAAGGAATGATGAATGCCGTGGAAGTTGCTATTCGTGCTTATGACCCATGCCTAAGCTGTGCAACTCATGCTCTTGGTAAAATGCCCTTAGAGGCAATAATATTAGATGCAAACGGTATGGAAATAGATAGAAAACTTAAGAATGGGTAAAAAAATATTATTCTATGGTTACGGCAATCCCGGGAGACAAGACGATGCTCTCGGGATTCGCTTTATAGAGCGGATGCAGACTTGGGTCGAGGAAAAGGGTTATAATAATATTTCCTTCGATTCAAATTATCAGTTAAACATTGAAGATGCTGATACAATATCCGGTCATGATATTGTTTTTTTTGTTGATGCTTCAATGGAACAATTAGAAGGCTTTAATATTTCAGAAGTTGAGTTTAGCAATGCTCAGGTGGAATTCACGATGCATGCTATTTCACCTGGTGTTGTACTTAGCCTATGTAAGCAAATTTATAATAAGGTTCCACAAACGTATTTGATCCATATTAAAGGATTTGAATGGGAATTGGAATTTGATAAAGGACTTACCGACAACGGAGAAAAAAATCTGCAAGATGCATTAAAATTTATGCAGAAAAGATTACCTGAGATTATTGAGAATCCCTCTGCTGTAATCTTTTGAATCCCTTGCAGTTCCCTTTCAATGAAAGGGAAACGTAGAGTAGCAAGAAGAAGAAAAATCTTTCATGTTTTCTTATGTTCTCCCTTAGTCATAAGGGAGACAGTAGAGGGATTCCCATACTTCTTCAACACTCTCAAAGCTCTCAATGTGTTCCAACGACTGTCACTACCTGGTTTTTCCATATCGAAATGTACGAATCCTGGAATTTTGTGCTGAACCGGCCATCTGCCATTTTTTCTACGTTTTCTATTTAGAACATCGATTGCATCCTGCATTCGCTCATCGTATGGAAGATCAACTGATTGAAAATAATCCAGACATCGCAGAATATTGTAATACCATCTGCTAGGAAATGAAAGCATCGTGAAGCTGCTTTTTATTACTTTTCCAGTCTTATCTGATTTGTATAAATGGTGACGAAGAATGAACTCATGAGCTTCCTCTCTTTGCTGAAGTAACTCATCTAAACGATATTCATAACCATTTCTTTCATAATCGAGAATCCCTTCTAATACACTGAGAGTTGTATGTAATGAGCTGTGAGTATGCCCAGCTTGCCACATGCAATTCCAACCACCATCTTCAAAGTGCTTTTCGATCAGGTAATCGACTATTTCATAAATTTTATCTGACTTTATTTTGGCATAGCAGCATATATGCAGGAACATTCCGCTAACGCATACATCCTGCCAGCGGTCCTTGCGAACTTTGCCTTTATTGAACCACAATTCATCCAGGAGAAGCTCAGCGCTTTCTTTATATTGTGGTGTTTCCGGATGGATTCCGATATTTCTAAGATCCAGCAAAGTGTAATGAGTAGAAATCCATTTTGGACCGTATAATCCATTACCCCATTTTCCGGTTTTATCGTCTCTCTTTTGTAGATAGGTTTTCCCCCAACCTTGCGTTGAAATGCACTTTTGTAAGGCTTCTAATTCATTAATATCTGTAGATAATAGATCACGTTTTGTTTGGAATTGAATAGCTGTATCACTGGAAAGTAGCCACGAAATTATTTTTTTCATTTTCTCTTTTTCTCCTTTAACATCCTTGTCACGATCCAACACGAATTGTAACTATGATCATTTAAACCTGAATTACGGAAGCAAAACGTGTTTTTGCTATTTAAATAACTTAACCATTAAATTATAAAGAACATCTTGAGTATTTTTTTTATAAAGTCTTTCATCTTTTAACTTACCTAAATCTATAAGTCTAAATCTTATAATCTTTTCAGAAAGATCAAAAGTACTACGCAAAACTGCAATTATATCCCAGTATGTTTTAAGATTACAAGGTTGTCCATCAACAAATAAATAATCATGTGGGTATCCATATCCGATATCAGACGCAATCAACTTATCTATTGAGAAAAGAAATGTTTTTTTAGGAAGTAATAATGCAGATGCAAATTTGTTTGCTTGCCATTCGATCCAATCGAATTCATTTTTATTTGCTTGATGGTTAACTTTCAACAAATTATCTCGTGTATCTTTGATTATATTTTCTCTGTTCTTGATATTGCTATGTAAGATATAATGACCGATCTCATGAGCAATAATAAATTTCCAACCAGTCCGTTCAACAATCTTAAAAGATTTATCTAAGAAAATCTTAGGTGGTTTATTTCTATACTCACCAAATATTTTTCTCCCATCATCTGTTTGATCTAAATCTTTACTAAAAATAAAATCTAATTTATAGTTTTTCTTCAATTTCCAAATAATTTGTCCCATTGGTGTTGGTAAAATATTTTTTAGACTTTTTGGGGCTAATATTTTTAGAAAATCTTCTGCAATGTTTTCAATCTGAATTTTACTCAAAATATAAATGCCATTAGCATCGGATTGAAATTTCTTTAATCCTAATTCCTTAATCATTGTTTCCTACAATATCAAATTTTTTTCAAATCTTTGAAATACTTATTCAGATCTGCCATAAATCTCCTCGAAATTTCAAAATAAACATATGAATGATATAATGATTCGAAACTTAAAGAGAGTTCATTTAATGTCAAATAGATAATATATATATCACTTATATAAAAAATCTGGACATAAATCTCATCGTACATTACTTAAATTGTTAGGAGAAATGATGGCAGGAAATGAGATGTTTTTTGATAGCTCAATATTACAGAACATAGCGGTTCATAAAATACACAAAGCTAAGAAAGCAGAACTATGCGACTTCCCATCATACCTTAATAATGAGCTCATCAATTACTTCCAACAGAAAGGAATAGAAAAACTGTATTCACACCAGCGGGAAGCTATTGATGCGATATTTGAAAATAAGAATGCAGTTATCACAACCGGAGTTGATAGCGGGAAAAGTTTATGTTACCAAATTCCTATTTTATACCAATTACAGGAAGATCCGCAAACACGAGCAATATTTCTATTTCCTACTAAAGCACTTACACAGGATCAGAAGATCAAATTCACAAAGTTTGCTTCAGAATTTCTAGAAACGGATATTGGCATTGGAATTTATGATGGAGATACACCATCAGAAAAGAGAAGAATAATAAAGAAGTCTGCCAATCTGCTCTTCACAAATCCCGATATGCTGCATCTGGGAATATTACCGCATCATACTAACTGGTCGGAGTTTTTCCAAAACCTAAAATTTATTGTCATTGATGAAGTTCATATTTACCGAGGGATCTTTGGTTCTCATTTTGCAAATGTAATCCGTAGATTGAAACGCATTGCAAAATTCTATGGTGCAAATCCTCAGTTTATTCTAACTAGTGCAACTCTATCCAATGTTGAAGAATTTTCTAAAAAACTTATCGAAGATAATGTGGTTGTGATTAATAAAGACGGCTCTCCCTCCGGAGAAAAACATTATATCATATATAATCCACCTATTGTGAATAAAGAACTTGGAATCAGACGGAGTGCTATGCAGGAAACAGTGCGTATTGCAGCGGATCTATTTGAACAGAAGGGTCAAACTTTAGTGTTCTCTGACTCAAGAAGATCAATTGAACTTATCTTGAGTTATTTACGTAGAAATGTAGATCAGGGAGAGTTGGTCCAGGGATATCGAAGCGGTTATCTTCCCTCAGATAGAAGAGAGATAGAAAAGAAGTTCAGATCAGGTAAAATACAAACGGTAATCTCAACAAATGCCTTGGAATTGGGAATTGATATTGGCGGATTAGATACTGTATTGATCAACGGCTATCCCGGCAGTATTGCTTCTACCAAACAACAATTTGGCAGAGCAGGAAGAAGCGGAAAACCATCATTCTGTATTTTAGTTGCTTCTTCAAATCTACTCGATCAATATCTTGTAAAACACCCCGATTACATCTTTGAACAAAATCCGGAGCAGGCATTCATCGATCCTGATAATCCATTCATTCTTTTGCACCATCTCAAATGTGCATTATTTGAAAAACCATTTATTTCCAGAGAACAATTTGGTGACCTCCCTCAAAATGTACTAAACCAATATTTACAAATATTACAAAATTATGATCTTGCTTATGAATCTAATGATAAAATATTCTGGAAAGCAAATTCATATCCGGCAAATGAAATCTCACTTCGTACAACAGGAGCGGGAGAATTCGTTCTGACATGTGATAGTAAAACAATTGGTATTGTAGATGAGAACAGTGCCTACTGGTTAACTCATCCCCAAGCTGTTTATATTCACCAGGGAGAGACCTATCTTGTAACAAAACTTGATATTCCAAATAAAATCGTAAAACTGGAAGAGCAGAAAACTGATTACTACACTCAAGCTCAAAGTAAAACCGATTTTGAACTTATCAAGTTGAAGAAGAGTGAGAGTATCGTTGGTGGAGAGAAATTTCACGGGCAGATCAAAGTTACGGATATCGTGAAAGGTTTTAAGAGACAAAAGTGGCATACGAACGAGATCCTGGGTTACGGAGATCTTGAACTTCCACCTCAGGATACGATCACTTATGGATATTGGTTTTCAATTTCAGAGGAGATAATTGCTAAACTAACCGAGAAGAAATTGTGGAATAATTCGAAGAATGATTATGGTTCGGAATGGAAAAGCATTACTGAGAAAGTTCGCAAACGTGATGAATATGAATGTCAGCACTGTGGAGTAAACGAGCAAGAAAAGGCATTTGATGTTCATCATAAGATTCCCTTCAAGCAATTTGCAACTGCTAAACAGGCGAATAAAATGAAAAATTTGATCACACTCTGTCCATCATGTCATCGGAAGGCAGAACGAATGTTTTATGTTCAAAGTGGATTAGCAGGATTAGCTTATCTTTTTAGGAATATTGCACCTTTCTTTATTATGTGTGACGGCAAGGATATTCGTGTACATTCTACTCAAAGGATCGGGTTGGGAACGGATGGTCCGGGACTGGTAATTCACGATTCAATGCCGGGAGGGATCGGTTTGAGTGAGAAATTATATGAGATGCATTATAAGCTACTTTGGGAAGCTTATACGATCGTAAATGGTTGCGAATGTAAAAGCGGGTGTCCATCATGCGTAGGTCCGGTAGCAGAAAATGGAGCCGGTGCAAAAAAACAAGTAATAGAAATTATTAAACATCTTATGAAGAAAAATAAATGAACGATATTGAAGCTTTACTGAAAGGTGTTCTTCCCGAAAAGAAGAAGAAGATAAGAATTTCTAAGAATGAAGAAATTCACGATCTTGTAAAAGGTGAATATGTCACTGAGAATGTTTTTCTTGTTGAGAATAAATTCAAAACAAATTATTTACATCAAGGCAATGAATTAAAAAAGTATCAAATTCATCCGCTCATTCTAAAATATACAGGATTGGAAAATGCTAATATACAGGACCTGCTATTTATTGATACTGAGACTACAGGTCTTGCCGGTGGAACCGGAACCTATGTATTTCTGATCGGGATAGGCTATTTTACTGAAGATGAGTTTATTCTCAAACAGTATTTTCTATCTGATATCGCCAATGAAAAGGAATTGATCGAGCAATTTATTAAGGAGCTGAATAAAGAAAAGATCTATGTCAGCTTTAATGGTAAAAGCTATGATGTTCCACTATTAAATACAAGATCGATCTTATATGGATGTAAAGCTAATATTACTGCTCATGGTAATATTGATCTCCTGCATATTTCCCGCAGAATCTGGAGAGATAAATTAGAGAATTATTCTCTTCAAAATATTGAGCAGAACATTCTAAATTCAAGTAGGGAAGGAGAACTCGATATTCCGGGAAGTGCAATCCCAGAAGCTTACTTTAATTATCTGGATTCCAGAAATGCAAAAGTTATGCAGAACGTGATCTATCATAACAAACTTGATATCTTAAGTTTGACAGTACTTTTGGAAAAGATCAACAGCATTCTCTATTCCAACAATTTTGCTGATGTGAATCTCTTTGAGATAGGTAGAATTTTTCTGCAAAATGAGTTCTATGAAAAAGCAATATCAATCTTTAGAAGCATAATAGAATGTGAACCTGCTCACCTTCTTGCTATACGAGAATTATCATTTATTCATAAACGTAATGAGGATCTTATAAAAGCATCAGAACTTTGGTTGCAAGCTGTGAAACATGATGAATATTATGCTTACATTGAATTAGCAAAATGGGAAGAACATAAAAATAAGAATTATCAAATTGCCCTTGAATGGACTGAGAAAGCTTTGAATTCCAAATATGAAGATTATGTTTACGAAGGTGATGTTGTACAACAATTAAAACACCGTAAGCAAAGATTGGAAATGAAAATTCATTCTAAATCTAATTCCACATAATAATATTTATAATTGGTATTCAATCCTTTTATTGACAACAATTACAACCAAAAGTTTTGTAATCAGCGTTATGGAAGAAAGGCTTGAATACAGGATATTTACATATTCTGCGTATCTATTAAATAAATTTGGAAAGAAGGTTTTCCGGGTGGGATTAAGCACTGGGAAAACATGTCCACACCGAGTTAGAAATGGTGGTTGCATTTTCTGCAATCCACATACATTCACTGGAGAATATCAATCCAAAGATCTTTCAATTGAAAAACAATTCAACGATGCAATTCCCAGAATTAAAAAAGCTTGTGGTGATGTTCAATTACTTGCCTATTTTCAGGATGAAACTTCAACATTCGGAGATATTGAATTCCTAAAACAGAAATATGATGAAGCTCTTTCTCATCCTGAAGTAATTGGTCTGATTGTTTCCACTCGTCCTGATTATGTAAATGAAGAAGTAATAGAATTATTAGCTTCCTACAAAGTTCCTGTAACAATTGAAATCGGTTTGCAATCGATACATAACAGGAGTCTGGAATTATTGAATCGTGGTCACACATTTGAACAAGTTGAAGAAGCAATAAATATGTGTGGTGAAGCTGGATTAACCGTTGGCGTGCATCTTATCATGGGTATCCCAAATGAAACTTATGATGATATGCTTAGGACTATTAAATGGGTATCTCCCAATAAATATATCAAACAAGTAAAATTCCATAATTTAGTTGTTTATAAAAGCACTGAATTAGCTCAAATGAAGAATATTCCTGTCTATTCAATTGAAGAACATATAAAGAATTTGGGGAATTTAATCCCACATTTGCGGGGAGATATTGCTGTGTCACGACTGTTTACTTCCAATATAAGAAGAACGCAAATTGCCGTTGATGAATATAAAGGAAACAAAACACAATGGATGAATTCCTTAAGAAAATATTTATATAAACACAACTTGAATCAAGGTGATGAAACCGAAGTGATATATGATTATAGAAAGTTTTATAAGTAACTGTCATCCTAAGGTATCTTTTAGCCTTACTTACGAAGGAGCTCATGGAAGAACTTACAGCTTTACATCTTGCTCAGCACTGAGATTCTTCCAAAGAGTAACGTGCAAGAACATCAGAATGACAGTGAAAGGAAAATATTTTAAATAATTGGAGGGGAAAATGATCAATCCATTCAAAGTAGTAAAAGAGATCGGATTTGAAAGACTTGCAGGAAGTGCAGGTGAGAAGAAAGCTATCAAAATATTAAGTGATTACATCAAAGAATTAGGATTAAGACCAAAATTAGAATCTTTTGATCTTACCTCTTTTGATGCAGGTTCAGCCATTCTCAAGGTAAAAGGTAAAGAATTCAAAGGATTACCTTACGGATTAAATGAAAATGCAAGTATAAAAGGTGAATTGGCAGTGTTGGAAAACATGGATATCATCGATCATAATAAAGGTGCTTATGAAGGAAAGATCGTAATGTGCTATGGTTTTAGTAGAGGGATGGCACCGAAATTGAAAGCTGCCGGTGTTACCGGTTACATAGGAATTGGTTCTCCACACCGAGATGCAACAAGTCTTTCCCACAGACAAAGTTCATATAAAGATGGTTATGTACATTCGATTACAATAACACATGATGATGCGATAAAATTAAGAAAATATGATGGTAAGATGCTTCTAATTGACATTAAACAGAATGTAGAAAAACGGAAAGCACAAAATATTATTGTGGATATACCGGGAAAAGGTCTTGATAAGAACCTAACCTTAGCAGTAGGACATTACGATACTGTTGCTCATAGTGTAGGAGCTTCCGATAATAGTGGAGGAACAGTTACTCTGCTAAAAGTTGCAGAATATTTTGCAAAGAATCAACCAAAACGTGACTTAAGAATCGTATTCTTCAGTGGAGAAGAATTGGGACTCTTAGGTAGTCAAGCTTATGTGAAGAAACACGTGGAGGAGATCAAAGACCGGCTCAAATTAGTTGTGAATATTGATGTAACCGGTGATGCGATCGGGCACGATCATTTCAACGTGATAGGCAGCAAAGAATTATTGGGATATGCTGATGGAATAACCAAAGAGATCGGTATGGCTTTCAAGGCAAAAATTGAGATTTTCAGCAGTGATGGAATGCCGTTCACACCTTATGAGATCCCTTCTGTGAATGTATTTAGAGCCGGTGGAAAGGCAACCAGTATGATCCACACTCCTGGCGACAGTGTGAAGAATGTAAGTCCGAAAGGTTATGATACTACCATTAAAGCATCGATTAACTTACTGGATCGAATTTTGAATGCGAAAGTGTATCCAGTGAAAAAAGAGATCGATAAAAGCTTGAAGGAAAAAATTGAAAAATATCTTTGGAATCTGAGTTATGAAAAACCTGAATTAGAATGGGAACCGAAGTATAAGAAATAAACCACAGATATTTAGGTTTCTTGCATCAAAGCTGCAGCTTTGATTGTTTGTTAGGTGGTTTTTTTCTTTGCCCGAACCCAAAGAATGCCTTCTTGACCTTGTTTATAGGATAGGTTCCCATCGAAGAAAGGTGCATACAAATTCCCATTTGGTCCTTGATTAGTTATTTTGTAAGATTGAATTTCCATATTGTTTAATAAATTTTCTTTAATGATTTCCTCGTTAAGTTGCTGAGGTTCGCTGGATGAAGCAGGTTCTTCCAAATTAAAACTGCCAATAAATTGCCCACCGGGTTTTAATACTCTCATTATTTCATTACACATTACTGAAAAATTATCAACATGATCTATAGCATTGAGAGTGAACATTATGTCCACAAAGTCGGTTGGTAAAGGAATCACGTTTTCAGTAGATTTCAAATATATCATTCCATGTGAAGTGATATTATCTGTGAATTCTTCAGCATAACGATCTGCGAGTACATCAATGCCAATTCGTAAGAGTGCTGAGCTAGCCCAGACTAAGCTACCTCGAGGACCACAGCCAAAATCAGCGACAATTTTTCCCTGTAAAAAGTTGTTATTAGGTTCTTCTGCCATTGCTAACATTAACCTTTTATAATGAGAGTTACTGAATTTTCCTTTATCAATTTTAAATCTACTTCGCCAAAAAGACAGTGCAGCAACATTCTTTTTGATAAAACGATTTTTAATTGGACGAAGAATCTGTTTTATTGGTCCAGGAATTATTGCTTTTAGATTGCTTATAATTAACATATAGTTTACTCCAAATTATTTTCGCTTTAATTTACAACAACAAAATTTAAAATCAATACTACTTAATTAGTTAATATATAACAAAATACAACAACTCCATTTTATTGTTTATTAATTATATCAATATTTTTATGCTACCAATAACCAACTTATTAACAAATTATAAAAAGTACTTTTACAATATTCTGTCAAAGTTTTTTTCTTGCTTAATAAAACGGATATAATTACTTATCATTTCTAAGTGGTATTAGATAAGTGAGAAGTTGAATATAAAGAATGTACGAGATAAATTAAATGAAAATGAGAATATTTGAAAGAAAGATACGTGAAATATTGATTAAGCAGAATGTAGTTATTGGTCTCAGGTTTCTGCTTCTGACCATGCTTCTTGTTTTGCTTACATTCAATGTTTTCTTTGCAGCGTATACACCTTCTGTAAATTCTCAAAGTATTTTATTCCTTTTTGCTATCAGCCTTAAAATATTCCTATCACTCATTTTTATTTATCTAGTACTTCAAGCAAATAGAGCATTATTCTCTCATTCGGAAGCTGCAAGATTTTTAGATAAATTCAATAAAGATAAAGCCGATACATATCAGAATGCCTTTGAATTAAAAAAGGAACTTGTCAAGAGTGAAATATTAGAACGAATCTTAAGAATTGCAGATGAAAAAGCAAAGAATCAAATAATAAAAACTAATACACGTAAATTGATGCCAATATTTATTATCACAATAGTTGTGATCTTTTTCTCGGGATTGCTTTTCTTATTTAATCAAGCACATTTCACACAAACATATAATTTTTTCAAATTGAAGGAACTACCACAAGCTCAACATAAAGAATTTGTAGAAGTTCTTCCTGGGGATCTTTCGATCACACGAAATTCCAAATTGGAAATAAAAGTAGTTGATCCTGAGCAGGAAGTTGAACATACATTTTTTTATAAGATAGAGAAAAACTGGCGTGAAGAGAAGTTGCTTAATCACAAAAAGATCTTCAACAATCTGGATTTCTCTTTCTCTTATTTCATAAAAACTCCATTCGCTGTTTCCGATACATTTATTATTACAGTCTACGAACTTCCGATAATTGAGGATCTACAAATTCGTTATGAATATCCTGCTTACACAGCATTGAAACCAGAGATCCAAAAGAATGCAGGTGGGAACATAAAAACTCTAATTGGAACTAAAGTGACATTGAGCATAACAGCAAATAACCCTATCGAGAAGGCTGAGATTTTTTTCTCTGATGGGGAATATAAAAAGATGGCACGTCTAGGCAGATCAACATTTCGCAGTGAATTTAAAGTTGAGGATAATGGAACATATCATTTCGGATTAAAAGATATACTGGGAAATAAGTCACGTAAAATAACAAGGTCGATAACTGCAGTTCCGGATAGAAAACCTGAGATAAAAATAACATCACCCGGCAGGGATACACTACTTACACAAAATATGCTGCTTCCACTATCAATCTTTGCAACTGATGATTATGGATTATATGAGATGAAGCTGCATTATTTCATAAATCATGATGATGAGCATATTATTCCAATTATGAATACGATAAGTTCCAATACTATTACACATGAACATGTTCTTGATCTTAATAAGAGTAATATGATCCCGGGTGATAAGGTAACTTATTGGGTGGAGGTATCTGATAATTCTCCTCAAAAGCAAACTGCATTTTCTCAAAAGTATACTGCCAGATTTCCTTCAATTGAAGAAATCTATAAAGAGATTGAAAGAGAGGAGAAGGAAAAATCTGATATTCTGGAGAAAACATTAAAAAAATCTGAAGAACTTCAAAAAGAATTCGAAGAAAAGCGTCGTGAAATGATGAAAAAGGACGAGATCAGTTGGGAAGATAAAAAAGAAATTGAAAAGTTACTGAATAAACAAAGTGATCTAAATAAAGATGTGGAAAAGGTTGCCGATGATTTCAATGAGTTGATGAAGAAATTTGAAAATAACAATGCATTATCTCAGGAAACTATAGAGAAAATGAAAAAAATCCAGGAGTTGATGGAAGAAATTTCGAATGATGAATTACAAGAAGCATTGAAGAAAATGCAGGAAAGATTAGAAAATATCGATCCGGAAGATTTGAAAAAAGCAATGAATGATTTTAAATTCTCAATGGAAGATTTTTCCGAGAAATTGGAGCAAACACTTAAATTATTGGAAGATATTAAAAAAGAGCAGTCCATTCAAAAGGCACTTGAGATGGCAGAAGAAATGGAAGAGATGCAGAATGAATTAAATAAGAAAACAGAAGAGAGTAGCGAATCGAATGAAAAACTGGCAGAGCAGCAACAACAGATTTCAGAAAAATTAGATAATTTAGCTGAACAAATGAAAAAAGCTGCAGAGATGATGGATGAACAAAAAGATGCTGAACTTCTGGAAGAGATGAAAAAAATGCAGGAAATGATGGAGCAGGATAGTCTTTCCTGCGATCTTGAAGAGAGTATGGAAAACCTGGAATCTGGGCAAATGCAGGAAGCTCAAGAATCTCAACAACAGGCTTCGAAAAAAATGAAGAAAATGAGACAGCAATTGGAGAATATGCAGTCGATGATGTCATCAGGTATGATGTTGGATATAGCAGAGATCTTGGAAAAGACAATTCAACGTTTACTTATATTCTCTCAATATCATGAGAATACATCCAATATTTATTCTAATGATCCGTTCCTAATTCTATTGGATGAGATATCGATCTTCGAAAGTATTGATCTTACGGTCAAAGAACTTTATCAAGTTCCAATGATAATACTCGCTATCGGTCCTAAATTTATGTATGATGCCAATTTTACTTTCTCATCATTTAGGGAACTTTTCCAATATATTAATGATGCAAAAACGGTTAAAGTGAAAAACTATCTACAGGATATTCAGAAAGGGATAAATTTGATGGTCTATGACCTGATGCAGGCAAGCAACAATATGCAGCAAGGTGGTGGTGGTGGAGGAATGCAAAGCATGATGCAGGCTTTGCAGCAAATGGGACAACAGCAGATGATGATGAACATGATGACACAGCAGATGATAATGCAATTGTCTGAAAATGGGAAGATGACAAGTGAAATGCGTAGTCAGGCTCAGAAACTAGCCAGTGACGAACAGCGTCTTGCAGAGAATTTGAAAAGAATGCTTCAATCAAATCCGGAAGCACAAAAGCAGACTTCTGCCTTGAATAAGATCATTGAAGATCTAGAATCTATTGCTCACGATTTGAAACGCGGAAGATTGAATCAAGAGATAGCTGATAAACAGCAGCGAATTTTATCTCGACTGCTTGATGCACAGAGATCGATCCATAAAAGAGAGTTTTCTAAGAAGAGAAAAGCAGAAACAAGCGAGATAGATGATTGGGATTTACCGGAAGAGATTAAATTAAAGTTTGACAAAATGAGGAAGAAAGCTCTACTGCAAGAAGATTATAAAGATCTTCCACAAGAATATCAGGAGTTGATAAGGGAATATCTTAAATTGCTGAATGAGAAATATGATGAAGAATAGTGAACTCACCCTGCTGTCCCTCTCTTCAAAAACAAGAGAGGGAACATAAGAAAAGCAGGAAGAATTAAGCTTCCCCTTTGTAAGGGGAGAAGATCGGCTTGCCGATCAGAGGGATTTGAATTAGTTAATCTAAAGCATAATGAAAGGAGATATCATGGGACAAAGAGGTAATTGGAGTAGTCGTCAGGCATTTATTTTAGCAGCAATCGGCTCAGCTATTGGCTTAGGAAATATCTGGCGTTTTCCGTTCAAATGTTATGAATCCGGTGGAGGTGCATTTCTTATTGCATATCTCATCGCAATGCTTACTGCCGGAATTCCGCTGATGATATTAGAGTTAAGTTTTGGTCACCATTTCAAACTAGCAGCACCGCTTTCTTTTTCTAAGGTTAATAAAAAGTTTGAGTGGATTGGCTGGTGGGCAGTAATAGTCGGTTTTATGATCACCACCTATTACGCTGTGGTTATGGCCTGGGGTTTGAATTATACTGTGTTCGCAACTACACAAGCCTGGGGAAAAGATACAGGTGATTTCTTCTACAATCATTTCTTAAATTTAACAAGCGGTCATTTTGATTTTGGTGGAGTTCAACTTCCGATAATTATTGCGCTGGTCGTAGCCTGGATATTAATAGTTGGAGCAATCTGGAAAGGCGCTAAAACAGTTTCCAAAGTAGTCTATGTAACAGTATTTGTTCCCTGGTTACTTCTCATTTTATTTGTAATAAGAGGTGTAACACTTCCGGGAGCAATGGATGGATTGCGTTTTTACCTGACACCCCATTTTGAAAAACTTCTGGATACCAGTGTTTGGGTAGCAGCATACGGGCAGGTTTTCTTCTCGCTTTCTATAGGTTTTGGTATCATGATTGCCTACGCGAGCTTCCTACCAAAAAAAAGTGATATAATAAACAGTGCACTCATTATTGCATTGAGCGACGGAGCAACAGCATTCATCGGTGGATTTGCAGTTTTTGGTGCTCTGGGGTATTATGCAAATATGACCGGGCAGGCAGTTGAGAACGTGCTAAAAGGTGGACCGGGATTGGCATTCGTTACTTACCCGGCTATAATAAATATGCTGCCGATGGCAAAAATATTTGGAATACTATTCTTTCTGATGTTGTTAACTTTGGCAGTTGATTCAGCTTTTTCTCTGGTGGAAGCGATTGCTTCTTCATTGCGGGATAAATTTGGCTGGAGTCATAAAAAATCAAATTTTATAACTGCCGGTTCAGCATTTATTATCGGAATTTTATTTACAACCGGCGCGGGACTTTACTGGTTGGATATTGTAGATAAATGGTTGGAAGTATTCGGTCTTTCAATGGTCGTTTTGGTTGAATGCATTGTGCTTTCATGGTTTTTTAAAATTGATGAACTTAGAAAATATGCGAATGATTACTCGGAAGTAAAAGTGGGTAAATGGTGGAATTACATTCTTAAATTCTATGTTCCGATAGCGGTATTTGCACTAATTCTTACGGATGCGATCAAACTGATCACAAAAGGATATGAAGGATATCCGATGAAAGCTTTACTGTTTGGTGGTTGGATGGTTGTGATAGTTGTTCCAATTTTAGCTATTATTATTGCTTCTATTAAAAGTAGAGGAGAAATAAAAGAAGTAGATATTCATCATCCATCAAAGCCATTTGTTTCTGATATTGGATTCACGCGTTTGTATAGATATTTAAGAGCTATACTTTTCGGTGGATTGTTATTGATCGCGGTAATTATTTTGAGTAATTTTATCGCATCGTTAGCTGTTCTTGTTATTCCATTGATAACCATTTTTATCTTTTTAGCTTTGGTTGGAGGAGCGATCTATTTTGTCAGAATTTCAATGAAAGAGGGTCATCGTAGAGAAGGATGGGCAGAGCAGGCTTTGGAGGAAAAATAAAGCCAAACCCCCTTTTATTCCCCCTTATAGAAAAGATGGAAGAGAAGTGATCGTTTTTCTGCGAAAAGCCGACACATAAAAGGGGGACTGGACAGGTTTTATGCTCCCCTTTATAAGGGGAGAAAGAAAAACATAGTTTTTCAGAGGGATTCAATAGCTCCCCTTTGCAAGGGGAGATGCGGCAGTTGCCGCAGAGGGGTTAATGCCGGAAACTAAAAAAGGTTTTCTTCCTTTTAGAAAAGATTTACAAGAAAAAGCAAGGGATAATCGGAGAAATTTGAACCGACCTGAAGCTAAACTCTGGTATGAAATTTTAAGTAATAGAAAATTTCTTGGATACCGATTTCTCAGACAAAAATCTGTGTCGGATTATATTGTTGATTTTTTCTGTTCGGAATTGAAACTTGGAATAGAGATTGATGGAGAAAGTCATAATAAACAGCAAGAATATGATAAGAGTAGAACATTGAATTTGAATAGAATTGGAATAAAGCTAATTCGTTATTCTAATAATGATATAATGTGTAATTTAGAGGGTGTTTATCTTGATCTAGAAGAAAAGGTTAAAGAACGTGAAGAAGAATTGCAAGAATAAACCCCCTTTTATTCCCCCTTGTAGAAAAGATGGAAGAGAAGTGATCGTTTTTCTGCGAAAAGCCGACACATAAAAGGGGGACGGGACATGTCAGACAGAGGATTTTATACTCCCCTTGAAAGGGGAGAAGATCGGCTTGCCGATCAGAGGGGTTAATGAAAAAAGTTATATTGATTATTCTGCTAATAGTAATCTGCAATGCATTTGCAGATTTAAATGAGAATAATATTCTTAAGCGGAGAGCAAGGTCTTATAAATCTCGAAAACAATATGAGAAAGCAATTGGTATTTACAAAACTATCGAAAAAAACGATCCGAATGATATGGATAATATTCGTGAATTGATACTCGTTCTCATTCAGATATCAAAAATCGAAAGAGCAGAAAAACTGTTGAATACATACAAAATGAAAATGCGGGAAGACTTGCATTTCCAACTTAAATTAATGACCCTGTTACATAAAGCTGAATTTGTAAAGGCACAAAAACTGAGTTATGAATTTCTCGATAGGAAAAGAGGGAATATCAATAACTATGGTTCTGTAGCTAAAGTTTTTGAGCAATACCGACAATATGATACTGCTGTTGAAATATATCTGAAGGCTCGTAAAATCGCTAGCGATGAAAACCTGTATGTTAGGGAACTTGCCTATGATCATCAAGCACTAAAGGATAATGAAAATGCTGTAAGAGAATTTATTAAATTAGTAGAGAATAAAAACTCATATTCAAGTTTAGTCCTAAGCCATTTTAAAACAATGCTTAAAGAAGATGTTCATGTTATTCGATATATAAAAGAAACAACCGATAAAAGCAAAAACCATTCTATCAAGGAGATCTATGCACTTTGCCTGGGAGAGATCGATGAATATGAAAAAGCTCTGAAAGAATATGAAGCTCTACCTGCTGAATATCTGTTTAAATTTGCAGATCGCATGGAAAAGGGCGGGAAATCGATTATTGCTATTAGAGCTTATAATGTCTTTTTATCCAGAAGTATTGATGTTGTTGAAAATGCAAAAACAATGATAAGACTTGCTAATATCTATATTATACATGATGAACTAGGAAAAGCAGAAGAAATCTTACTAGACCTGTATCGAAATAAGGATCTCAAATTAAAAAGGAATAGATATAAAACTCGGGCAAATCGGCAATGCCGGGAACTTCTTGCTCAAATTTATCTAATGCGGAACGCTTCCCAACAAAGAATTATACAATATCTTGAAGAAGCTAAAGAGTTTACCTTTAATAAGAATGATATAAATGAAATTGAGTACAAAATCATTCATTTATTGATAATGAACGAGAATAATGATCTGGCAAAAGAGAAATTGATGAATGTTCTAAAAAATGAAAATTCCGGATCTGATATTTTCAAAAAGGGTTACTATTATTCATTTCTGATAGCGGTTATGACCAATGATGCAAAGTCTGATAGTTTGCTGGGTGAGCTTCTCATCAATATCCCCGAAGATGATTTGACTAATGATGCTTTATTGCTTTTTCAAAGCACGAATCATGTTCAAAGTAATGCAGATAGGGAAGATTTATTAAAGGCTTATAGGAAAAGAACATTATATAAAAATTCAGAAGCAATCGAAATATTAAGATCTATTTATAAAAGATCTGGGTCAGAAGATATGTTATTCCTGGCAGGAGAATGGGCTATGCAATCTGGTAAAATGAAGCTTGCTTCAGAGATATTTTCACATGAATATTCCAAACCTGACCTGCAACAATATGCGATATTAAAATTGGCTGAGATAAAAAAGGATAAAACAGAAAAGAAAAATTATAGCAGAGATTTTTTGCAGAATAATCCACAATCGATCTTCTCTCCGCAATTCAGAAGGATTTTGGTGAACGAATGAAGAATTTACTGAATTATATTGTTCCATTTCTTATTCTGATATTAGTCTTCAGATTTTTCAGTTTCATTATGTATTTTACAATTAAGTTTTGGTATGTTTCTATTCCCTTAGTGTTATATTTATTATATGAATTTAGAAAAAGCAGCAATCGAAAGAAATTCAAACAGGATACTGGTCTTGATCCTGATAAGGAAGTAAAATTAAAAGAAGATGCTGTTATTGAGGATGAGGAAAATGGCACGGAGAAGTAGATGTTAGATAAACTTTCTAAACATAATCGTGCACAGTTACAAAACTATCAATATCACCTTAAGGTAGAAAAAGGTCTCTCTAAAAATAGTATAGAAAGCTATGAGAATGATATTTGCAACCTTCTTTCTGAAGTAGAAAAAGATATTGAAAAAATTACTAATAAGGATATTATTAATTTTTTTGTTACTCTACAGGAAATTGGTTTAACAAATTCAACAATTGCCCGGAAGCGAAGTTCTATCAGATCATTTCTAAAATTCTTGCTTGAGGAGGAAGTTGAAATATCAGCAGATGTTGATGACATCCCAAGTATCAAATCTTCACAAAGATTGCCAGATGTACTTAGTGTGAAGCAGATGATTAAACTATTGGATAGCATCCCTACTGAAAAACCAACGGATATGCGCAATAAAGCAATGTTGGAACTAATGTATGCAACCGGGATCAGGATCTCAGAGACTATAGATCTTTCTATGCACGATGTATATTGGGATGATAAATTAGTTCGGGTTATGGGGAAGGGCGGCAAACAGCGAGTTGTTCCGATAGCACAGGTTTCCATGAACTATCTTAAGGAATATTTTGATTCAGCACGTTCACTATTACGAAAAGATAAAAACACAGATATTCTTTTTCTAAATAAATTTGGAAATAAATTAAGTAGAATGGGTGTTTGGAAAGTAATAGATAAGATCACTAAAGAAGCTGGAATTTCCAAGCACGTATCTCCTCATACTTTCCGGCATTCTTTTGCTACGCATCTTCTGGAAGCAGGTGCAAATTTACGGGTTGTACAGATGCTACTGGGTCACTCAAGTATAAATACAACGCAGATCTACATTAACATCGATAACACTTTTATTATGCAGGAACATCGGCTTTATCATCCAAGAGGCTAGGGTTGGATTAGTTAACTAAATAGAATTGTTGACATTAATAATTAATCAAAAAAAATGTCGAAGCTAAAAATAATGGAGGAAAAATGTATAAAAAGATTTTAATAATAACATTGTTATTACTTGCTCTCACTATATCTAGCCTATTTGCAGAAAAATCTCTGGAGAGAATCGCAAATGAAAAAGGTGTAGAAGCTGAAACATTGTATAATAATAAAAAATTAGTAGAGGCAGCTCAAACATTTGAAGCTGCGATATCAAAACTTGAAGAAGCAGTTAAAATTGATGGTATCCCACTCGATAATGAAAAAATATCAAAATGGCTTGGTTCTGCTTTTCAAGGATACTTCCAAGGTAAAAAATTTGAAGATGCCTTAAGAATATTAGATAGACAGCTTGAACTTGACCCTACAAATTATACATATTTTAATTATAAAGCTATAATTCTGAAGAAATATCTGAAAAGAGTTGATGAAGCAATTGTTGTTCTAAAGAAGTATAATTTTAAAAAGAGAACTTTTAAAGTTGAAAAGAAAATAGCTCTGTATTATTCAGATTTAGAAGACTATGAAAATGCTCTTATCTGGTATCATAAAGCATATGAACAAAAGAAAGATGCAACTGTTATAAAGAATATTGCAGTAATATATCGAAAACTTGGTAGGAATAGTGAGGCAATAACAGCTTATGAAGATTTCATCAAAACTAATCCAAATGAAAGTGTACTTGCCAGAACTTATATGAATCTAGGTAAATTGTATGAAGATATGAAAAATGATACTAAATCTAATGAGAACTATGAGAAATCAATTAAACTTAAATATAATAGTAATATAGTTCATGTCCTAATAAGGAAATATTATGATGGGAATTCCTACGATAAAGCATTAGAGAAGATAGCTCTTCTTCTTACAAATAAACCCGATAATAGTGAGGCAATATATTATCGTGCAATGATCCACTATAATCGCGGTGAGAATGAAGCTGCCACAGCAGATTTCCAAATAATATCTTCTGATCCAAAATTTTCTAAAGAAGCAAAAGGCTATATTGAAAGTATAAAATCTGAATAGGTAAATGGGATAAAAATGAGAAGAACTATAATTGCAGGAAATTGGAAGATGAATATGCTTTTCACTGAAGTGGAAGATTTTTTATTTGAGCTTTCGGATAATATTGAAGAGAAAGAACTCGGTTTAGTCGAAGTGATTATCTGTCCACCTGCTTTATACTTAGAACTGTCATCTGATATTGCTAATGATTCAAGATTTTATATTGGTGCACAGAATGTTAATGATAATGCAAATGGCGCTTTTACAGGTGAGATCTCTGCTGCGATGCTACATTCAATGGACTTAAAGTATTGTATTATTGGACATTCTGAAAGAAGAGAATATTACTCTGAATCAGATGAAATGATAAATGCAAAATTAAAAAAATTGCATGAGAATGAGATAGTTCCTATTTTTTGTATTGGAGAAACATTAGAGCAAAGAGAGCAAGGGATCACAAAAGATATTATTCTTGCTCAACTTAATGGTGGTCTTAAAGATGTTAAAATTAAAGATAACGTTGTGATCGCTTATGAACCTATATGGGCCATTGGAACAGGTAAAACTGCTTCCTCACAACAAGCTCAGGAGATTCATGCATTGATCCGGGAGTGGTTGGAAGAAAATTATTCCAAAGATATCTCAGAAAGAACATCGATCCTTTATGGTGGAAGTATGAAGCCTGAGAATATAAAGGAATTACTGAATCAACCTGATATTGATGGTGGTCTTATTGGTGGTGCCGCACTTGATGTGTCAAAATTTTCCAGTATGATCACAACAGCCGTGGAATTATAAAGAGATTAAGAAAAAATAGATCTTAGCCCATGGTTATAAATGCTGTGGGCTAAATTTTTTAGAGGTAGAAATATGTTAGACATGAAATTTATTCGAAAAAATTACGAATTAGTTGAAAAGGCGATTTGTAATAAGAATGAGAAAACTGATCTGAAAAAAGTTTTAGATTTGGATAAGAAGAAACGTGAACTTCAATTTAAATTTGATAAAATGCGTGCTGAGCAAAATAATGTATCAAAACAAATTCCGGAACTCAAGAAAGCAAAGAAAGATACTACAGAGATTGTTGCTCAAATGAAAATGATCTCAAATAAAATAAAGGATATTGCAGCTGAATTATCGAGTATAAATGAGGAATTGGAAACAGAACTTCTGAATATTCCTAATATTCCTTATAAAGATGTCCCAATTGGTGGTGAATCTGAAAATGAATTTGTTCGAGAATGGGGTAGGAAAAAACAATTTGATTTTAATCCTGCCGGACATCTTGATCTAATTGAAAAAAATAAGTTGTTAGATATCAAACGAGCTACGAAGATATCAGGTAGTGGGTTTGTTGGTTATACTGGCAAAGGAGCGCAGTTGGAACGAGCACTTATTAATTTCATGCTGGACTTCCATATTAATAAACATGCCTATGAAGAAGTTAGTTTACCCATATTGGTCAATAGGCAAGCGATGATTGGAACAGGTCAGCTGCCTAAAATGGAAGATGATATGTATCATGTGAATGAAGATGATCTTTTCCTAGTTCCTACAGCAGAAGTATCAGTTACAAATTTTTATGCTCAGGAAATACTCCCTTATGAAAAACTTCCTCAGAAATTCATTTCCTATAGTCCTTGTTTTAGAAGGGAAGCTGGTTCATATGGCAAAGAGACAAAGGGGTTGCAGCGTGTTCATCAATTCAACAAAGTTGAAATGGTTCGATTTGTTAAACCTGATACATCTTATAAAGTACTAGAAGAAATGTTAAATGATGCTGAAGACATCTTAAAAGCTCTTGGATTGCATTATAGAGTTGCTACTCTTGCAACCGGTGATCTGAGTTTTGCTTCTGCCAAAACTTATGACATTGAGGTTTGGGCTCCCGGAGCTGAAAAATATTTGGAAGTATCTTCAATAAGTAACTTTGAAGATTTTCAAGCCCGTCGTGCTTCAATTCGTTTTAGGAATGAAAGTGGGAAAGTTGAATTTGTCCATACATTAAATGGTTCAGGTCTGGCAACACCAAGAACTTTTATTGCGCTAATAGAATCATATCAAAATGAAGATGGCAGTATTAGTATTCCAAAGGTTCTACAGCCTTATTTGAATAATAAGAAAATATTGTAATTTTTTTAGAAATAGCTATATTATTATATATGTGAAGTTAAGTTTGTTGTTTGTCATTTGCAATAAAAAAAGTGTATAAAAACCTAACAATTAATTTGACATAAAAGGG
>JAGLPW010000008.1 GCA_023137125.1 Candidatus Cloacimonadota bacterium
GATTTTTCATTACAGTTTGCACATCTGCAAAATCTACGTTCATATAACCGCTGAAATGAATAATGTCGGAAATAGCTTTTGCAGCTTCGTATAGAACATTGTCAGCTTTTTTAAAGGCATCGATAACTGTCATATCCGGGAATATCTCAGTGAGTTTTTCATTTGGGATAACAATAAGAGTATCAACATTTTCACGAAGTTTTTTAATTCCAATCTCAGCATTGATCATTCGTTTCTTGCCCTCGCTTCTGAATGGTCTGCTCACAATACCAATTGTAAGGATCCCCATTTCACGGGCAAGTGCTGCAATTACAGGTGTAGCACCAGTTCCGGTTCCTCCACCCATTCCCGCTGCGATAAAAAGAAGATCTGTATCTTTTAAATTGTTTTTAATATCTTCGCGAGATTCTTCTGCAGCTTTACGACCTGTATCCGGATTTGCCCCTGCACCGAGTCCTTTTGTTAACTCTCTTCCAAGTTGAAGTTTAATTTTTGCTTTTGATTTTTTTAAATCGATTATATTTGTATTTGCAACTACAAATTCCAAGCCGTTTAAGTTGTATCCGATCATCGTGCCGATAGCATTGCCACCAGCCCCTCCAACACCGATGATCTTTATATGTGTACCATAAGGTGTTTCATCATGATTCAGGTCTAATTCCAACATATAACCTCCGAAAATATATATAATTTCTTAAAAATAATCTTTAAATACGTCTTTTACTTTTTGCCAGAAATGGGAGAATGAACTTCCAATTTTTATACTGGTTATTTTATCATCTCTATTTCTAAGCTCTTCATAAACGTAATAGAGGATACCTACGCTTGTTGCGTATTTTGGATTTTCCAATCTTTCGGTAGGTCCGGCTAATTCGGATAGATTTGGATATCCGATCTTGGTTGGCATATTAAATATTTGGTCGGCAAGTGTGGCACTATTTCTCAGGAGAGAAGCTCCACCAGTTAGCACAAGCCCTGCGGTAATTAAATTAAGATCGTGGTGCTCACTCAGTATCTTATAAGCGCCTTCGAATATCTCACGCATTCTGGCTTCGATGATCTCAGTCATATACTTCAATTTCTTCTTTTTTGGTTCTCTGCCGCCAATTCCTTCGATCTCAATAAGCTTATCATCCGGGATCTGTCCTGAAAGTGAATTGCCAAATTCTAACTTGAGCTTTTCTGCATTATGAGGTGAAGTATGCAGCCCGACAGAGAGATCGTGAGTAATGTTCTTGCCGCCAATTGGAAGAACCGCACTGAATCTTATACTGTCTTTGTAGAATATTGCAATATCAGTTGTTCCACCACCAATATCAATAATAATGGAGCCAAGATCTTTCTCCACATCATCTAGAACGGCATGTGAAGATGCTATTGGTTCCAGGTAGGTCTCATCAACTTTGTATCCGGCAATTTCAATACATTTATTTATATTTCTAAGTGCATTTATGTCTGCCATAACGATATGGACATGAGCAGAAAGGTTGAATCCACTCATATTCACAGGATTCCTTATGCCGTCCTGGTCATCGATCTTGTAATATTGAGGGATTGCATGAATAATTTCCAATCTTTCATTTCCCTGTTGTATCTTCACATTATTTTTAGAATTTGAAATAACGTTTTCTACATGCTGTTGATCTATATCACAAGGATGAGTACCGGAAGTTAGAGAAATTCTACCAATTGTATTTTGGCTTTTAATGTGTTCTCCGGCTATTCCAACATAAATATTTTTTGCCTTGAAAGTTGCCATTTCTTCAGATTCATTGATCGCATCACTCATAGATTTTGAAGCTTTCATTATATCAACAACAATACCATTGACCATACCATCGGATTTACTTGTACCAATACCTTTAACTTCTAATTTATTTTCTTCGTTTATTTGTGCGATAATAACGCAGATCTTGGTCGTGCCAATATCTATCGCCGTAATCACCTGACCAATCTTCATATCTCCTCCGACCTGATCACAAGCTGATCTTTGAATCTCAGATCTATTGTCGTACCTCTCTCAAAAGTACGATTCTGCTCCAGAAAAATGAGTTTCTTTAGTTTCTCTTCTATCTCATTATCTCCAAAAACAATTCTATATCCAATGTTCGCATTTACAAAAATTAGATTTTCATCTTTAAAATAGAACTCGGAAATACTATTAATAAAATCCGGGTCTACATTTGCAAACTTCTTTCTTAAAGAAAATATTTTTTCAATAAGAACATTCTCAATTTTTTGTCCAATAATGATCTCATCATCGGGAATTTTGGTTCCAATTACAGGCAAAACCTCATTCTCATAAAAATTCACATTATCAAGTACAACTCTATTTTTATCAATAGGGAAGATAATTCCGCTTGCTGTTCGGAAAAAGAACTCCCCCTTTTTCTCATTAATTTCAATTTTTAATTTATTTGGGAATATTCTGGAAACCTTAATACGATCAATACGTACGATGTTTTCATATTTCCTAAGCACATCTTTTTTAGAGATCGAATATAAATTCAGATTGATGAAATCATTGCAGAGATTCTTTAGAAAATCTGTTTCTAAATTTTCATTCCCATTTATCTTAATGGATTTTACTTTGAATAGATCAAGTTTAGTAAACAAGCTGTTTATGCCGATGTAGACTCCGTAGATCAGTACTATAAGTACTAAAAAGAAAATGAAATATCTACTTGAACCGGATCTTTTTTTCTTCATCAATTTATTACCTTTATCTCCAATTTAAGCTCAATACCTTTTTGCTTTTCTACAGTTTCCTGAACTATTTTAATTAATTCATAAACATCATTGAATGTGGCATTTCCTAAATTAATAATGAAATTTGCATGTTTCTCGCTGATCTGTGCTTCACCGATCTGTAATCCCTTTAATCCGCATTCTTCTATTAACTGCCCGACAAATTTACCTTTGGGATTCTTGAATGTACTGCCCAAACTTGGATAATCGTATGGATGTCTCTCAAATCTTTTGGAAATAATATCTTCTTTATCAGCTAATATCTGCTTTTTAGTTTTCTTATCCAATTTAAAGGCAGCTCTCACAATAAAACCTATTATAGATGTAGTTCTGTATCCAAATTCAAGGTCTTTGCGGTCTATCGTAATTACGTTTCCTTTCATATCAACATACTCGACCCAATACAGATAATCGGAAATACATTTTTCAAAAGCTCCGGCATTCATATGAATTGCTCCGCCAATATGAGCTGGAATTCCGGAAATAAACTCCATCCCACCCAAACCGTACTGCATAGCTTTATCTATAAATGAACTGATCTTCATATTGGAAGATACAATAACAGTATCATTATCTACTTGGAAAATTTCGGATAGATAAGCATCCAGAATAATCACTCTATTTCCAACATTTCCAAAAAGAATATTTGAGCCGCCACCAACAGGAAGTATCTGCAAATTTTGCGCATTTGCTTCTTTAATAATTGAAGATAGATCACTAACGTTCTGTGGCGCAAGAAGATAAGCGGCATCACCACCAATCTTCATGTTGGAGTATTTACATAATGAACTCTTTATAACAAACGAAGTTAGCATTTTACTGTCAAACATTTTTTCTTTTTTTACCCAATTTAATTCTTTTTACTCAAGAATTTCTCACCAAATTTATAAATACTTCCTGCACCCATAGTGATGAGAATATCTCCCGGTTTCGTTACTTCATTCATTTTATTAATAATTTCATCATTCGACAGAATATAATGAACATTCTTATGCCCCGATTGGATTGCTGCATCGGAAATCAGCTTTCCGGTAACACCCTTAATTGGTTTTTCTCTGGCTGGGAATATTGGTGTAATAAGAAGCACATCAGATTGAAAAAAGGAGCGTCCAAAATCTTCATAAAAATCTTGTGTTCGCGAATATAGATGTGGTTGGAAAGCAACTACGATCCGGTTTGAGATGCTGTCTCGCACACCTTTCAGAGTTGCTTCAATTTCGGTAGGATGATGTGCATAATCATCATATAATATCACACCATCTTTTTTACCTTTATATTCAAATCTGCGGAAAACACCATTATAATCTGCTAATCCTTTTTGAATTGATTCAAATGGAATATCCAGCTCCAATCCTGTTGCAACAGCCAGCAGCGAATTAAGAATATTATGCTCACCCAATGCATTCAATTTAATACGTCCAAGCTCTTCACCATTATAAACAGCAGTATAGCTGGCTTCAAAATTGTTGAATTTAATATCGATAGCACGCACATTGGCTTGCTGTGACAAACCATAAGTAAGTATTTCTTTATTTATTCTAGGGATGATAGATTGAACACCGTGATCATCTAAACAAGCAATAACGCTACCAAAGAAGGGGACTTTATTGGCATATTCAACAAATGCATTTTTTACACCTTCCAGATCTGAGTAGCAATCCAGGTGATCGGCTTCGATATTTGTAATACCGGCAATAATGGGACTGAGTGTAAGAAAAGAACGGTCGAATTCATCGGCCTCTACAACAATATATTTTCCGGAACCAAGAAGATTATTAGAACCATAATTCTTCACTATCCCGCCAACAATTACAGTTGGATCTAGAGCAGCAGCAGATAATACACTACCAACCATTGAAGTTGTGGATGTTTTACCGTGTGTTCCGGCAATTCCAATACCATAACTCATTCTCATGATCTCAGTTAGCATTTCTGCTCTACGTATCACAGGGATCTTTTGAGAAAGTGCAAATGCGATCTCCGGATTATCATCTTTTACGGCTGATGATTTTACTACTACATCGGTATCTTTAATAGTATCGGCATTATGCCCCTGCGAGATGACAGCTCCTATTTGTGTGAGATGTTCTGTTATTTCGCTCAATGCAAGATCAGAACCACTTACTTTGAACCCTTGATTTAATAGAAGTTCTGCAATACCGCTCATACCAATTCCACCAATTCCCACGAAATGAATTTTTTTGGTTCTTCCTAACATCTATTCTCCTTTTGCGAAATAATTCATGATCGTGCCTGCAATATTCTTTGCAGCATTTGCATGCACAGTTGAAGTAAAATTATTTTTCAATTTTTCAATTTTATCTAACATTTTAAATATTGTATCTTTCAAAATCACTGGGTCTAAATCTTTCTGCTCAATTATGTCTGCAACATTCTTCTCTTTTAATTCCAATGCATTAAAATACTGGTGATTCTCTGCAGCAGTGGGAAGAGGAATAAGAATAGCAGGAATTTTCTTAGTTTCTAATTCTGCCAGACTTAATGCACCTGCACGAGCGATTGCTAAATCGACTGAATTGTAGATCTTCCCGATCTCATTTGTGAAATCAAAAGTGTAAACACCGTCTCTATCTTTAACTTTATGATAGAATTCATTGAAACTGAAACTTCCGATCTGCCAAATTATCTCAAAACCTCTCTTTAATATATCGTCAATAATCGGGAAAAATGCGTTATTCAAAACTACAGAGCCCTGGCTTCCTCCAAAAAGGAAGATCTTCTTTGAATCTGCTTTCAAACCAAGTTTCTCAAAATCAATTGTATCTTTTTCAATAACAGCATTTAAATTAATCGGATTCCCAGAATAAACTGCATTTTTTTTGGGTAAATGTTTCTTTGCATCGTGATTTCCTAAGAATATTTTTGCAGCATATTTGCTTAGTATCTTTGTGGTTGCACCCGGATAGCTGTTTTGCTCTTGAAGAAAGATGGGAACTTTTAGCAAATGAGCAGCATAACCAACCGGTCCGCTAACGAATCCACCGGTACCTAAGAATGCATCAGGTTTAAAATCGCGAATAATTTTCTTGGAATCAATGATACTTTTTATCAGTTTGAATGGAAATTTGAAATGTGCAAAAGTAATTTTACGGTAGAATTTTTGAACATTTATTTCAGCAAAATCAATTTCATGCTTCTCTGCCAGCTTTTGTTCCATGCTGTTAGAGTTACCTACAAAGAGAATTTGAACTCCTTCTTTCATGAGTTCTTTAGCAATGGAAATTGCCGGAATAATGTGTCCACCTGTTCCGCCTGCTGCAATAATGATTTTTTTGTCTTTCATCAAATTTCCCCTAATAACTCTGTAATGTCTGTTTCTTTGCGCTTATATTCAGCAGAAGCCCAACAGAGAATGAATTTACCAATAACGAAGTTCCGCCATAACTTATGAAGGGTAAAGTTACACCGGTTGATGGCAAGATGGCCATTGAAACACCAATGTTGACCATGGCATTAAAAAATATATTCATTCCTAAGCCGATTCCAGCAAGTTTTAGGAATGTATCATCTTGCCGTAATGAATTGATAATAGCTCGGTAAAATAGGAAGATAAACAAACCAATTACAATTAGTGCCCCTAAGAATCCAAACTCTTCACCAATGATAGAAAATATGTAATCTGTTTTGGCTTCAGGCAGGAAATAATGTTTACCGGTTCCTCTTTTAGACGACGTACCAGTTAATCTGCCACCTGATAATGAGAGCAGACTTTCCCTTACCTGGTAATCCTTAGTTCCTGCATAATCACTTTCATTGTTCATGGCTTTATGGAAGAGGGAATACTTGGAGTAAATTTTCATTCTTTCAGATCGATAAGCGGGACCAAGTTGAATTACCAATAGCGTTAATATAAGACAAGCTGCAAGGATAATTCCGATTGTAGATAACCTGATCTTTGCTATGAATAGCAGCGAAAGTAAGGTAATACCGGAGATCACAAGAGGACTGAAATGTTTCTCAAATAAAATTAATAAATATATGATGATAGTTACTACAATAAGTTGGTGAAAGTGTTTTAGAAATCCTTTTGGTCTTGTATCATCAATTTGTCTTTTTCGCTTATCTAAAATATGGGCGAAGTAGAAAATAAGAATGATTCTGGCCAATAAGCTTGGCTGAATATTTATTTTCCAAATGCGAATACTTCTCACCGCTCCTTTCACAGTATCTCCAAATATGAGAACAGATATCAACAAGAGAATAATTATCAATAGAAGTGGAATGATAAGTTTTCTAAATTTTTCCAGATCTATAATCTTAAAGGCAAAATAAAGTGATCCAAAAGAGAGAAAGAGCCAGATGAACTGACGATAGAAGAAATACATAGAGGTGCGCACAGAACTTATATTCAGCTGCATGAAAATACCTAATGCTATCAATACAAAATATGTGAA
>JAGLPW010000080.1 GCA_023137125.1 Candidatus Cloacimonadota bacterium
GAACTGCAAAGGATTCAAAGGTAAAAATGACACGAATATTTAATGTTGCTAAACTAAAAGAACGTAGAAGATATTTACGCAATAATCAAACACCTGCTGAGAAAAAGCTTTGGCAATTTATCCGAAGAAAACAACTTCATGGAATTCAATTTTACAGACAATATGGAATTGGTCCGTATATTGCAGACTTTTACGCACCTTCTGTTAAGCTTTGTATCGAAGTAGATGGTGATCAACATTATACATCAGACGGAAGAGAATATGATTCGGAACGTGATGACTACATGAATACTCTAAATATTACAGTAATTCGTTTCAAAAACAAAGAAGTATTACAAAATATTACCAAAGTCGTCGATATGATTGAAAAGAAAATTTGTGAAATCGAATCCTAACCCCAGCCCTTCCCTTTAGCTCAAAGAGAAGGGAGATGGAGATGCCGAAGAAAGAATCTTCTTCTTGCTTCTCTTAGTTTCCCTTTTAGGAACAGAGTTCCGTATAAAAGGGAATTGCAAGGGATTCTTTTACCAATCATTGCGAAGTCGACATGTAAAAGTCGCATCCCTCTCACTTGTCAAGGTGTAGCATCGCGAAAACTGAAGAGGGGATTTTTCGCAATGTCTCGCATTTCAAATCTGCGTTTATCAGCGTTTATCCGCGGTTTAAGTTAATCCTGGAAATCTCCAAATGAATTATTTTATCATGCCAATTTTTTTCAAACGTGATCTTACAGCTCCTGGTTTTCGCTGGAGAAATCTTGCTAATTCGTTAATATTTTGATCCATTTGAAAACTTAATTCGAGTAATTTATCATCGAGTTCAGTCCATTTTTCATAAGCTTTGGGATATTCTTCCCTGATTTTTTCTAAAGTTAAAGTTATTTTTGGAGCATCAACTTTGTGTTCGGGATTTTCTGATTTCAATTTATATTGAGTCTTATCTTCTTTGTTTTTTTCCTCAATTTTGAATTCCTGACAATACTCCTGTATTATATTCAGGAATGTGTCACCGTATTTTTCAAATTTCGTTTGTCCCACACCATTGATCTTCATAAAACTATTCTCTGATTTAGGGAAAAAAGTCGACATTTCGATTAATGCTTTGTCTGCAAAAATTATATATGGTGGAAGGTTAGAAGCTTTTGCAATTTCTTTTCTTTTTTTACGAAGTTTCTCAAATAATGTGTGATCATATTCATAATCGACTTCTTTTATTTTATTGAATTTAATCTTTTCTTCCATCAATAAACCAGAAACAGAATATCTATCCTGTAAAACTTCCTGTCCTTTTTCGGTAATTTTTAAGCTTCCGAATTGTGTGTCTTTAACAATCAAGTTTAGTCGGATGAATTGTCGCGAAAGATGAAACCATTGCTTTTTGGAAAGACCATTCCCAATGTTGTAGGTCGACAAAAGATGATGATTTCTATCCAAAACTTTCTGCGCTCTTGAACCCCGTAAAATATCGATGATATGACCTGCACCGAAATATTCTCCGGTTCGTTTTATACACGATAAAAATTTCTGGGCATGAATTGTAATGTCGATTAAATTTTTTGCTTCTTCTCCGCAATTATCACACATTCCGCAGTTTTCAATTGAATATTCCTCTCCAAAATAATTCAAAAGTGGATTTCTCCGGCACAAATTAGTTTCGCAAAAACTAACTAAAGCATCGAGATGAATATTGGCGATCCGTTTTTCATTATCCTCTTTCTGATTGATAAAATATTTTATCTTACTAATATCTCCGTAACCAAAAAGCAGTAAACAATGAGATTTCAAGCTATCCCGTCCTGCCCTGCCAATTTGTTGATAATAACTTTCAATATTATTGGGAAGGTCGTAGTGAATGACAAAGCGGATGTTCGGCTTGTTTATTCCCATTCCGAAAGCAATTGTAGCCACAATTATTTGAACATCATCTTTGATGAAAAGTTCCTGATTTATCCTGCGATCATTATCGGAAAGCCCTGCATGATACGGCTTCACAGAAAAAGCTTTCTCTTTCAAAATTTCATAAAGTTCATCGACCTGTTTACGCGAAAAACAATAGATAATCCCAGATTGATCCGGAAATTTTTTCAAAAAATCTAGAGTTTGAAAAACAGGTTCCGATTTAGGAATGATCTGTAAAAATAGGTTTTCTCTATTAAAGCTCGAAGCGAATTCATTTGATTTTTCAAATTCCAGATTGCCTTTTATATCCTGCTGAACTCTCGGAGTTGCGGTTGCAGTCAAGGCTACACAAACAGCCTTCGGAAAAAGTTTTCTAACTTCGATCATTTGCCGATATTCAGGACGAAAATCGTGTCCCCATTCGGAGATACAATGAGCTTCATCGATAGTTATGCAATCGACTTTAACTTTTGAAAAGATGGTTAGTATCTTCTGCGTTAGCATCGCTTCCGGAGCGAGATATACTAGTTTAATTTCATTTTTCAGGATTAGATTTATATTGAATTGATATTCGCTGTAAGATAAAGAACTATTCAGTAAAACTGCTTTGACTCCCATTTCATGAAGTTGCTCCACTTGATCTTTCATCAAGGAAATAAGAGGAGAAATAACGATCGTCAAACCTTCAAAGATGAGAGCCGGAAGTTGATAACAAAGTGATTTTCCGCTTCCGGTCGGCATAATTATCAGAGTGTCTTTTTTTGAAAGAATGTTTTGGATAATATCCTGTTGTAAAAGTCGGAATTTATCATAACCAAATGTGTTTTTGAGAATGAATTTAAGTTGATGTTCAGACATTTTTTTACCTCTTGTTTTTTTGATGATCTTATACAAAGTATTTTTTTATATCGGTAAGACTTGACTCGTCTGAACCACTCACGAGTGGTCAGATGAGTCGAGAATCACTATAATGGACTGATTGTTCTTAACTTGCGTACTGTAACGTGTCAAGCCCAATCTTATTCACTGTAAAGATGAATCCTAAAATTTTACATCTATTCTTGTGAAAGATACCTCGACACTTCGACATCATTTCAGTATGATAGGAGAAAAATAGGAAGAACTTGTAAAACTACTGTTACGTCAAGCTTGAAACTACGTATTTGATTTTCAATTCCACTTTAAATCCCTTGCAGTTCCCTTTTATCAAAAGGGAAACGTAGAAAAGCAATAAGAAATGTCTTTCACATATTCTTATATTCTCCCTTAATTATAAGGGAGACAGTAGAGGGATTCACAAATAATAATCAAATACATCAAAGCATTCTTGACTTAAAACTACTTATCTGCGTTTATTAATGTTTATCCGCGGTTTAAGTTAATCCTGAAAATCTTTTTGAATCCTGTCAATCCTGCTTCAGACAATCTATAAATCAAACAGATCACCCAGAGTTTCTCCCTGACTTTTTTTCTGTTTCCCATAACGGGAAATTAGCTGTCTATCCATGTGCCGGTCTTTTTTAGATTTGCGTCCTGTTCGCATTCCGGTTTCTTTTTCTGTTCCGGTTTCATGCCCGCATTTACGATCACTACAAACCAATTTATTGGTAAATTTCATCATTGGTTTTCCACAAATTGGACACTTCTCTTTACTCAAATTCGTGATCTCAAATTTCAATTCAGACGACTTTATCTTCTTGATCAAATCGATTGTACTCTGTTTTATATCTGCAATAAATCTTTGTTTATTTTCTTCACCAGTGATGATCTTACCCAGTCGTTTTTCCCATTCTGCAGTAAGTTCGGGATGTTTTAGTGTTTCCGGTACCAGTCGTATCAATTCAAAAGCTTTGGCAGTGGGCACCATCTCTTTCCCGATCCGTTCAACATAATAACCTCTGATAATTTTCTCGATAATCTCCGCCCTGGTGGCAGGAGTGCCCAGCCCGCCTTTGATGGAATCTCGTAGTTCTTCATCTTCGATAAATTTGCCAGGATTTTCCATTGCAGTAAGAAGGGTTGCTTCATTGTAACGAGAAGGTGGTTTGGTCTGGGAAGCAACAAGTTTTAAATCATTCACATTTACGATCTGACCTTTTACTAATTCCGGAATTGAGCGAGATGAGACTTCTTCTTCATCATCATCTTTCATAATGGAAGAAACAGCTCTCCAACCAAGTTCTTTAACGATCCTGCCAGTTGCCCGAAAAGTTTCTTTTTCAATCTCCAGTAAAACAATTACTTGTTCAAACTTATACGGTGGATATAAAACTGTTATAAAACGTTTAACTATTAGATCATAGATTTTCTTTTCATCATTGGATAATAAATTGAGATGCACAGGAATCTCTGTAGGAATAATGGCGTGATGATCACTAACTTTTGCATCATTCACAAACCTGGTAGTGGGATTTATTTCTTTTTGTAATAGTGGTTGAGCTTGTTTGCTGTAACCAGCCTTGCTGACTTGTTGTAATCGCTGCTTAAGAGTTGGAATCATATCTTTTGTAATGTAGCGGGAATCTGTACGAGGATAGGTAACCAATTTAAAGCGTTCATACAATATTTGTGTATGTCGCAGTGTATCTTTTGCACTCATCCCATAGCGTCGGTTAGCATCTCTTTGCAGTTCAGTCAGATCATAAGCAAGCGGCGCAGATTCTGATCTGGATTTTCTTGTAACAGAAGTAACAATTGCATTTTTCCCTTTCAATTTTGCCAGCAGATCATCTGCCTTAACTTTATCAAAAATTCTATCATTCCCTTTTGAATCCTGCCGGGAAGCAGTGAAACCAGTACAGATTACATTCAATTTCCAAAATTTAGTTGGAATAAATTTCCTGATGACCTCTTCCCTTTCTACGATCAGAGCCAATGTAGGAGTTTGTACACGTCCGGCATTCAATCGTGCATCGAATTTACAGGTTAGAGCTCTTGTCACATTCAATCCTACCAGCCAGTCAGCTTCGGCTCTACCAACTGCTGCATGGAAAAGGCTATCATAATTCTGAGCAGGTTTAAGATTAGCAAATCCGTCTTTGATAGCAGTATCGGTCTGAGAAGATATCCATAATCTTTTCATCGGTTTTTTCTTCCAACCACCCAGCATAATAATCCAGCGAGCGACCAGCTCTCCTTCCCTACCTGCATCAGTTGCAATAATAACTTCAGAAATATCTTTTCTTTGAAGAAGAGATTTCACAGTTCTAAATTGTTGAGAAGTTTGCTTGATCACTTTCAATTTCATTTTATCCGGCATCATTGGTAGGTCTTCCAGATTCCAACGCTTGAATTTAGCATCATAAACTTCCGGTTCGGCTAATGTGACCAGATGACCTAATGCCCAGGTAACAACATATTTATCACCTTCCATGAATCCTCTACCGCGAGGTCGGCATTTTAGAACTCTTCCCAGATCTTTACCAACACTGGGTTTTTCTGCTAACACTAATGATTTCATATCCCATATCCTTATAAATAATCTGAATAAGAATTTTAGTTTCTTAGAAATTTTGTAAAGAAGAAAGGGAATTGACTGTGAGCAGAGATTATTGAGGGTTATAATTGAATCGTTTAATCCATTTTATAACTTAGGGTTATCAATAAATCCATTCACATTAAGTAAATTTTCTTAACAAATCTTTATTAATTCTTAACAATTCTTTATTATAATAAAATATAATTTATTAGGATGAGGCAAAATGATATTAATAATATTTAAATTATTGGGTGCTCTTGGTGTGTTCCTTTTTGGAATGCGCGTTATGAGCGAGGGGATTCAAAAAGTTGCCGGCAAACGATTACAATCGATTTTAAATTACATGACTGCAAATCGTATTGCTGCTGTTTTCACCGGTTTTTTCATTACAGCGCTGGTTCAATCTTCTTCTGCAACCACCGTAATGGTTGTAAGTTTCGTAAATGCCAGTTTGCTAAGTCTCACACAGGCAATCGGTGTGATTATGGGAGCAAATATTGGTACGACTGTAACCACCTGGATCGTCTCATTAATCGGTTTTAAATTTAAGATCACAACAATTGCTCTACCCGTTATTGGTGTGGGGCTGCCATTTATGTTTTCTAAGTTTAAGAAACGAAGAGATATTGGTGAAATATTAATTGGATTTGGCCTACTTTTCTTAGGTTTAATGTTTTTGAAAGAATCAGTTCCTGATATTAAAAACAATCCTGAAATTCTGGAATTTCTAAAGAATTACACTGATCTTGGATTTCTTTCATTTGCTATTTTTGTTTTTGTTGGTTCCATTCTAACGGTTATAGTGCAATCTTCCAGTGCTGCAATGGCAATAACTGTAACAATGGCTTATATGGGTTGGATAGGCTTCGAGACCGCGGCGGCAATTGTGCTGGGTGAAAATATTGGAACAACAGTAACTGCTTACCTGGCTTCGCTGGGAACAAATGTAAATGCTCGTCGTACAGCTCGAGCTCATTTTCTTTTTAATATATTTGGTGTAATTTGGATGGCATTTATATTCAAATTCTTTACACAGCTCATCCTAAATATTGCTCCTTGGGATTCTAGTCTACAAGTAAATCTGCCACTTAATCTTTCGCTGTTCCATACCGTTTTCAATATCACAAACTCACTAATCTTTATTCCATTTATTCGTCCATTTGCCAAGATTGTAGAAAAACTTGTGAAACCAAAGGAAAGTGATCTATCCACAGAATACAAACTTCAATATATTAAAACCGGGTTACAGGACACTGGTCAGATGAATATTCAAACTGCTAAATCTGAGCTTAATAAAATGGTAGAGCTTATCAATGATATGTTCGACACATTTCTGAAAGTATTCCGCAGTCCTGATAAAAAGATGGGTAGTACTGTAGAAAAAGTTAAAGCAATGGAAGAGCTCAGTGATCAAATGCAGGTGGAGATAACTAAATACCTGGTGGAATGTTCAAAAGAAGATTTAAGCGAACGTAGTGTGATGAATCTGAATGCTATAATGAGAATTGTGAATGAGTTGGAAAATATTGGTGATAGTTGTTATAAATTGATGCTGCTTACCGAGAGAAAATATGATAGCAGTATCCAGCTTCATGCAAAGGCGATGGAGGAATTTAATGACTTTGCTTCGCTTCTGGTTGAATCTATGGAGCTATATAAATTGCGCATGAACGAACATTTGGAAAAACAAGTTCTGGATTTAGTCTATAAACTGGAAGTAAAAATGAACAACCTGCGTGATAATTTGAAGAAAGCTACTCAGTATCGTCTTCAAGAAGGCAGTAATGTAAAAGCTGAATTACTTTATCTAGATCTTTTAAAACACTTCGAACATATTGGTGATAACAATCTGAATATCGCCCAAGCCCTCAGGCAGGTTTATTAGGAATAACCGATTTACATAAAGCCTTCAGGAATGTTCTTTACCTGAAGGTTTTTTAATAAATCTTTATGCGTTTTGGCTGAAAATGTTCGATCTCATTCTTTATTAAAAACAAGAAGACCAATTAAACCCTGTCCAATGAAGAAACCGGCAATACTCAGGATCAACCAATTTTCCTACATTAATATGTTTCCAATGTTTTGCAATTGATTAATAATCACCATTACAATTATCATAAAAGCAAAAGCAAAACTATTTGTTTTGTAAAATAATTGATACTCACGTTCATCAAATTTTTTCTTTTTGGAAAAAGCAAGCACTGCCATCAAAGCCAGGCTAGAACCTCCTACCTGTCCAAATAATAGAATACAAATCCAAACAATTATTCCAATTATTAAAGTATATATAAATCTCCTTCTCATATCTCTTCCTCACTAAAAGCAATTACTGCTGCTGGTAGTGTATGCGCTAGATAGATCAAGCTAGATGCCAGCACCATATCAATTGGCTTCCCTTCTGCTACAGCAAAAAGCATAATCAAAACTAAACAGAGAATAACAAATATACCATAAGAGTGTCTAATAGCTTTATGAATTATTTGTAATTCTCTTTCATCCAAATGTTTCTGAGGCTTGTGAACCAATTTCCACAGTCCCGTCTTCTTAAAAGCTGAATTGAAGCTGGTTATTAGTATGAGTAATAGCATGATCTCGACTAGAATAAAGAGTTTGTTCAATCCCAACCATTGAATTGCATAGAAGATAACAAGCATAAATATCAGTGACACATAATTTATAACTACTGCAGATATAATTTTCTTTTTCATCTTTCCTCCATCTCTAACTTTTTAGAAAATAAAATATTCCGATCAAACCACGAGTTATCATTCCAAAAGATAAATAACCATAGAACCAGTTAAACTCTGGGAACTTAAAGTAAATAATTGCCATGATCGCACCTAAAAATGATGCGTGCAGTGCAGACGCTTTAAACAATAAAGCAGTTTCTCTTTCATCAGGAACATCTCTTGTTAAGATCAGTCCTATAAAAAATGGGATCATACCGAGTAAACCAATATTACCATACATATTAGTCAGGATCAAAACAAGAATTCCTGATATTACCTCGATCACAAAGAAAAGTACGTTATTCCCTCTAATTTTCATTTTTCCTCCAAATAAAATATTTCTTCTACATTTACCCTAAAAACACGCGCGATCAATAAAGCTAATTTCATCGATGGATTAAATTTACCTTTTTCAATAGCGATTATCGTCTGACGCGACACACTTACTTTTACTGCCAATTCCTGTTGTGTTAGTTCACCATTCATAAATCTGAATTGTTTTAATTTGTTTTTCAGATCATTCAATACAACCTCCCATTCTCATTCCTCTGCACATTTAATACTTGCAATATTCTTCTTTCTCAATTCATAAAATCGAAGTTGTCTTTTGTTTACATTATGTCAAGTTTTATTTACATTTTGTTGTGTTTTATTTACTTTTCTTTCAACACAGAGACACAAAGACACAGAGATAAAATTTGGTAAAATTGCATAAGTATGGTCAAAAGTTTTGTTGCTGAATAAAAAAATAGCGGGGATTTAATTCCCCGCATAAAATGAATTTTACTTTTCCTCTGGTTTGCAACAGCTCTTGATGATCTTTTGAATTGACTCTTCATCACAGCAACAATTTTGCATCATGACTTTACATTTGTCTTTGATGTCTTTTCCTGTGATCTCGATCTTAATGCCGTCATCGATTTCAGTTACTTTCATATTGCAACATTCCTTTTCCATCTCACTTACCTCCTTTTTTATTTTTAGATATATTTAAATACATCTATATGTTATCTAAAAAAATATATCTCATTTTTCTTTCTCTTTAAAATTTCCCATAAAATCTGAACAACAATCTGAAATACATATTTTGTTTAATGAATAGTATACTTCCTTACCTTCTTTCCTGCTTCTCACGATCTGAGCGTTTTTTAGAATATTTAAATGATGTGAAATTGAAGGTTGCTTCATATTGAAATGTGTACAAATATCTGATACACACATCTCAGTTTTTGTTAACAGCTTCATGATCTTAATCCTCGTTGGATCTGATACTGCTTTAAAAAAACCGCAACAATCATATTCCATAATTTAACCCCAATTTCATATAGACAACTTTCTATGTGTAATAAGTTAATTTTAACTTTGAAGATGTCAAATATAAAGTTAAAAAACTTTGCATACTGCTTCCCACGCTGAGTTCATCCTACTTGCTAAATCGAAGTTTAAGCGGTGATTAGTGACTCTGTATTGATAATATCTACGGTTTACAAAATCACATTCTCTTGATATTCACCGAATTCTTCACGTAATACACCACAGATCTCTCCGAGTGTTGCATATTCCTTCACTGCTTCCACTATAAGCGGCATCAAGTTATCTGTTCCCTTTGCTGCCTGGCGAATAGCTTCCAATTTTTCAGTAACTGTTTTATTACTGCGGAAATCTTTCAATTCCTTCAATTTTCCTTTCTGGTTTTCACCAATTATCGGATCAACTTTTAATAGTTCCGGTTTAACCTTCTCTTCAGCTTTAAATTCGTTCACACCAACTACAATACGGTCTTTGGTCTCGATCGAACGTTGATAATCGAAAGCACTGTTTTGGATCTGCTGTTGAGCATAACCCTTCTCTATAGCATTAACCATACCACCCATCTTCTCGATCTTCTCGATTATTTCTTGTGCTTTATCTATCATATCTTTTGTAAGTGATTCCACATAATATGAACCTGCCATGGGATCGATAGTATTGGTAACACCACTTTCATGAGCTACAATTTGTTGTGTTCTTAGCGCAATTTGTACACTATCCTCGGTTGGAAGAGCCAGCGCTTCATCACGTGAATTTGTATGCAAACTTTGCGTTCCGCCCAAAACTGCTGCTAAAGTCTGAATTGCTACACGAACAATATTATTATCCGGTTGTTGAGCTGTGAGAGTGCAACCTGCAGTTTGAGTGTGGAAACGCAGTTTCAGAGATTTCGGATTTGCAGCACCGAATTTTTCTTTCATCAATTTAGCCCAGATAAATCTGGCTGCACGGAACTTGGCAACTTCTTCAAAAAGATCATTATGAGCATTGAAGAAAAAAGAAAGACGCGGTGCAAATTCATCTACATCCAACCCACTTTCGATAGCTGCTTTTACATATGCAAACCCATCTGCTAAAGTGAAAGCTACCTCTTGAGCTGCAGTAGAACCTGCTTCTCTTATATGATAACCGGAAATGGAGATCGTATTCCAATTAGGAACATTTTTGGAGCAATATTCAAAAATATCTGTAATGAGTCTCATTGATTCTTTAGGTGGGAAAATATAAGTTCCACGGGCAATATACTCTTTAAGAATATCATTCTGAATTGTACCGCGAAGCTTATCTGCAGCTACTCCTTGTTTTTCCGCAACTACAATATACATCGCCAGTAACACAGATGCAGGAGCATTTATCGTCATGGAAGTAGAAACTTTATCGAGAGGAATTCCATCAAAAAGGACTTCCATATCTGCCAAAGAATCTATAGCAACACCAACTTTTCCAACTTCACCTTCGCTCATTACGTGATCACTGTCATAACCCATCTGGGTTGGAAGGTCGAAGGCAATACTGAGTCCAGTCTGCCCTTTTTGTAATAAGAATTTGTAACGTGCATTCGATTCCTGGGCATTACCAAATCCGGCATATTGCCGCATAGTCCATAATCTGCCGCGATACATTGTAGGTTGAACACCACGAGTGTATGGATATACATCGGGAAATCCAAGATATTCTTCATAATTAATGTCGTGTGTATCTTCTTCTGTATAAATTCTTTTTACTTTTTTATCGGAACCGGTAAGAAATTCTTTTGTTCTTTCCGGGAATCTGCTAATGGTTTTTTCAACAGATTGCTCAAATAGATTTTTCTGTTCGTCGAATGATTTTGCCATAACTATCTCCTATATCTAATTCATTTTAGTCAATACGAATAGCACTGATTTATGTCAATTAGAAAAGGAATGTAATCTGTTTTGCCATACTGAAATTAAATAGAAAGAATCATGCTATAAATATTATAATAAGAAAGAACGTTCTTATTCACTCTTCTCTGATTTCAGATAAAAGGCAAAAGTCAATCCAACCAAAACTCCACCCAGATGTCCCAAACCACTCACAATGCTTCCTCCACCAACCTGTTGGATTATCGTCCAAACCTGAATCAATAACCATAGGGAAAAATACACCCATACTTTCATACTGATCTTGAAAAATCGGAAGAAGAAATGAAATACGATGGCAATCTTTTTCATGGGAAACATTGCTGCATAAAATGCCATCACTCCACTCACAGCCCCGCTGGCACCAATTAATGGAATATTTTTTGAAGGATCAAAAAAACCATGTAGAATGAGTCCCATTGCATGCGATCCAAGTAAAAGAAGTACAAATGAGAACCTTCCAAGATAGTCTTCTACATTATCCCCAAAAGCCATCATAAAATACATATTACTGATCACATGCCACCACGAACTATGCATTATCAATGATGTAAAAATTGTTAACCCAAAATATCTGGGCCATTCGGAAGGAATAAATCCAAACTGCATTACATTAAATCTTAAATCTCCTGAAACTGAAAAAAAAGTAACAATACATAATAAAACAAAAGTCCAAGTAATAAAAGGATAGAATTCAAAAAAGGATCCTTCTTCCTCTATCGGAAAACCAAATATACCCACTATATATTCCCAAACGTTATCTGGTTTTCTAACAAAACCTTTTTCATTCTCATCCATTTCATTTTTTTCTTTCAACTCATTTAATTTATAATTTGCCAGTGCAAGTTCTATTTTAGGATTCACCTTCTCTGTAACTTCAACAGTTTCAATTCTGGGAAGATTTTCAAATTTAGTTTTATCGAACCAGAATTGATAGCAATGAATACAAATCTCAACTCCAATTTTAGCATTGCCATCATTGAAATATTGCAAAGACATTTTTTGATCACAAGTAGGACAATTTCTGCCTATTTTCTGGTTATCGCTCTTTGCCCCAATCCACAACTGATGATAAAGTTCATACTTTATTTTACTCCGTTTCACATTTGCTGCACCAATCATTTTACTGTCGCAATTTGGACAAAATTGAATTTGTCCGTAATCTGTGATCTTTTTCTGCAATTCAGTATTACAATTTAAACATATTGGCAAAATTTCCTCCAGTTCCCCGAATAATAAAAAAAACCCTCAAAAAGAATATGTCGATTAGAAAATGTCTATAAAAAAAGTGCACAGAATGTGCACTTATAATCAAAAATAATTAATCTTATATCACACCAACACTTTTACCGATTTTCTCAAATTTTTCAAGAGCCATATCAAGTTGAGCTTTTGTATGAGTTGCCATGAAACTTGTACGGATGAGAGTATCATTTGGCGGGACAGCAGGTGGAACTACAGGATTAATAAAAACACCCTCATCATCAAGCTGCTTCCACATTTTAAATGCATTCATCATGCTTCCCACATGAAGCGGAATTACCGGTGAACAGGATGTTCCTGTATTATATCCCATTGCCTTAAAATTTTTCATCATATAATGTGTATTATCCCAGAGTTGCTCGATTCTTTCTGGTTCTTCTTTCATGATCTTCATTGCTTCTAAAACTGTTGCAGCAGAAGCAGGTGGAAGAGATGCACTGAAAATTAGTGAACGAGCATGATGTTTGAGGTAATGAATAACATCATGGCTTCCTGCAATAAATCCACCAACAGAAGCCAGAGATTTACTGAATGTTCCCATTAGAAGCTCTACATCATCAGTACATCCTGCAGCCATAGCAGCACCTGCACCAGTCTTATGCAGCACTCCCAGAGAATGAGCTTCATCTACCATCACGCTGGCTCCATGTTTTTTAGCGATCTTGCAGATATTGGGTATATCAGCGATATCACCTTCCATACTGAAAATACCATCAACAACGATCAGAGCACCTTTCCCTGCTACTTTCTTCTCCAGCACTGTATCGAGATGCTGCATATTGTTGTGATTATATCGTACCATTTTACCTGCAGAAAGAGCACATCCATCTAAAATAGAAGCATGATCAAATTTATCTGTAACAATAAATTCATCGCGGCATACCATTGCAGATATAGTACCGAGATTTACCATATAACCTGCAGCAAAAGCCAGTGAAGCTTCTTTACCAACCAGTTTAGCCAGTTCAGATTCCAATTCTATATGGATATCTAATGTGCCATTAAGGAATCTTGAACCGGCACATCCCGTTCCATATTTGTCAGTCGCTTTTTTGGCAGCTTCTATTACACGCGGATGATTTGTAAGCCCCAGATAACTATTCGATCCCATCATCAGCATCTTTTTACCATTACACATTACTTCCGTATCCTGCTCTGAGTCTATGATACGAAAATATGGATAGTGACCCAATGCAATGATTTCTTTGGCTGTTGTAAAATTTGTTACTTTATCCAATAAACTCATTTAATACCTCTTTATAGATAATTATTAATTACAAAAACAGTATTTGGAAAGCGTGTGTCAATAAATTAAAAAAATACTCTTTGTTTTATTGTTTTTATTTCCTTTTACTTCTCCATTTATTTTAATAATAACATTTTTTTGGAAGCCAAGTTCTTGCCATCAGAAACCAATTTATAGAAATAAACTCCGCTGGAAACAGGTTTATTTGATTCATCGGTTCCGTCCCATGTTATCGAATGTTGTACTTCGACAAGCTCAGTATGACATTCGAATGTTTTTACTTTTTGTCCTTTTAAATTATAAATTACAATCTCAGTGTTTTCCATATGCTCTGTAGTTAAATTAAATGAGATGGTTGTATTGGGATTGAACGGATTGGGATAATTGTGTAATGTATTAACTATCTGGATTGCATTATCATCGGAGTTAACATATGGTAGTTCAAATTCTAAAATCACTGATTCACCTGCTTCATATTGCGCAGAAAGACCAACCATATATTGTTGACCATAAACCAAATCAACAAGCTGATAGAATAATTCATTTGTTGTTCCATATAGTTCTCCATCTAAATAAACATTATAATATAAAAATGGAGAAGTACTTCCGGGTTCTGGTTCTTCCCAAGTAATATAGCCGGAACTGTTTGCATTTGGGTTTTGTGGAGGATTAAGAATGTGAGAAAGATAAGGTTCATAATCGACAATTCCGTAAGCAGGATTATCATTACCATCAATAATCGTAATATCAATTATTTCAGGATCATCACTACCCCAATAATTATTCTCTGCAATCATATCAAGCGCACTGGCATTATAAACGCTAAAGATCTCACCTGTATAAAATTCATTGTCATATATCAGGTTATATCCATCATCCATTGAGCTGCCATTATTTAAATCACCTATATTTGCCGTTGCTCCATTTGACAGATAGAATCCTGTGTAATTATTATTTACTTCATTATGGGTGAAAACAGCATCTGCACCATTTCCGTACAACATTACACCAGCACCTGAGTCTGCATTATTCTCCACGAAATTATGGTGTATATGATTTCCTGCATAATAGCCCTTACCAACGTATAAATAAATACCTGTATAATTATAACTTATTTCATTATTCTCAACAGTTGGGGCCATATTATCATAACCGTATAGATTTGCTAATGTTATGCCTTGTTTATCGTTGTGATGAATATAGTTATTGGTTATTATCGGGCTGCAGGAATGAGAATTATTCTGTAAAGAAAGCTGGATCGCTCCATAAAATTGTGCACCCAGTCCACATCGTGTAACTTCACAGGAATCGATTAAAACAATTGAGTTATCTGTAATTGTAATTCCGCTTTTTTGTACATAAGCAATTTTTGAATTTATGATTATCATTACAGAAGGATCGTTTGAGGAAAGGGCAGAGAATGAAACTGCTTTTTGATGATCATCAAGATAAGAATGATTTATTGTAACAGGACTATTTATAGATTGAATTCCATAATCATTTGTATCATCTGTATTGGAAATACGGCAGTAATTGAATTGGCTGGTTGTTACTTCATCTTCCAAACGAAGACCACCCCAGTTCAATTCATTATTCCCATGAAACCTGATCGTATCGTTAAATGTTCCTATGGCTAAAATATTACCCAAAGCTGTGATCTTATAATTTCCCATTGCAATAACTTCAACACCAGCCTCAATTTGCAATGTTTCATTTGTTGGAATGGTGATCTCTCCAATGATGTGATAAGGGCTACCCGCTAAATTCCAAACACCGGATTGATTTCCCGAAACATCAGTAGCGAATACAGATATTGTTATTAATATAAAACAAATACTCAATAATATTTTTTTCATTGTTACCTCCAGACTATGCTTCACTTTTTTCACTCTCTTTACGAAGCTTCCGCTTCGTAAAGCACTAACTCCGGTAGCTTCCGCTGCCACTAAAACTCAATTTCATCTAACTCAATAATCATTGAATCATCCCAATAACGATTATTAGCTGAACTATATTTCCAATCTTCAGGATTATTAACAAAACCACGTTTCACTGGGTTATAGTGTAAATATTCCACTTTCTGTGCAAGCATTTTAATTGAAGAAATCAACTGCGGGTGAAAACCTTCTTGCCAAACTTGATAATTAGTCGATTTAAATTTTTTCCGGAAATACTTAAATGGATTAAGTTTCAATTTATTTTTATCTTCATGTAATTGTTCTAATATTCTATCGGCCGTAAATCCTTTTAAAGAACGCATTAAATCGGATAATTTTGGATGTTTAACTATCAAGTGAAAGTGATTATCCATGACCACATAGGAATAGATTTTTAGTCCTTTTTCACTTTTACAATAATTGAGCGACTCAATAATTATTTTAAAGTACTTCATGTGTAAAAATGGGAATCCATTCAACTATAGTTGAGCTTACAAAATAAATACCATTTTCTTCAACAACTTTGTAACTACTTCTCATAATTGTGTTTCCCGTATTGTGAAGCAGAAGCTTCACTCATAATACCATTCCCAACTGGAAAGTTAGGAATGAGATGTTTTCTTTTTTACTTGATTATAAATAAAAACAGCAATTAGCACAACTGCAGCAATGCCTGCACCGATCCATTTTAGTGATGTTAAAAAAGTTACTACAACCGCTGCGATGCAGACTCCCAGGAAAATAAAAAGAATGGATTTCCAGAATTTGAGTCCGAAAAGATAGGCAGCAAGAGAACCCGTCCAGGCACCTGTAATTGGTAACGGGATAGCTACAAAGAGCATTAATCCGATCTCCTCATATTTTTGAATAACTTCAGTTTTTCGGCGTGTTCTGGCAAAGATTGCTTCTAATATTTTTTTTAAGAATGGAACTTTAAAACAAATTTTAGTAATTATATCAAAAAATAGGAGTATAAAAAATATCGGGAACATATTCCCTGCGAGAGAAATTGGGATAACCTTCCATAGGGGAAGTTCATATTTCAGCATTCCAATTGGGATGGCACCACGAAGTTCAAATATGGGAATCATGGCAATAAGGAAAACTTTGATCTCATCCGGTGCTTCTATCTTATCGATTGAAGCTTTCAGTTTTTCCTTTATCCTTGTATCTGCAAAAAGAGAAAAAGAGATGCAAAGTAAGATCAGAATAACTAATAATCTTTTCATTCTTGCCATCCTTCATCTCCAATAAGCGGAACAAATGTGCATCCACCCTCATTTGTATGAATATAGCCTTCCTCGGTTCTGGTTATTACAACAAGTTGCTGAAAAGTTCTATTCCCGGTTGGAATGATAAGCTTGCCGTTCATAGCAAGTTGACCGGTCAAACTCTCCGGTATATCCGGTGCTGCTGCTGCAACTATAATTTTATCAAACTCGTTTTGAGTAGGAATTCCATCTTTCCAGCCCAGAGTTCCATCACCATATTTATAATGAATATTTTTATAACCCATTCCATTTAGTAAATCTTCAGCATCTCGAATGAGTGAGTTTATCCTTTCTACTGTATATACAATTTCTACTATTTCAGCTAAAAGAGCCGTTTGATAACCTGAGCCAGTTCCAATTTCCAACACTTTATCACTATTTTTTAGTTCTAATATCTGCATCATTAATGCAACAATATAGGGTTGGGAAATTGTCTGTCCTTCTCCGATGCTTAGAGGAGAATCGTTGTAAGCAAGATGTCCGATTTCCTCTGGAACAAACTTATGACGAGGAACTTTGAGAAATGCCTTTAATACATTTTCATCAGTTATTCCCCGGGCAATAAGTTGATATTTGATCATATTTTCACGGGAGGCTCTAAGTCTCATTTTTACTTAATCCTATTTATTCTTCTTTATCCAGGCACTGATCTGTCCGAAAGAATCTTTTTTTGTGAAATCTGGCGCAATTGGTGTGATGGAGATGTATCCATTTTTCACAGCGTTGGCATCAGAATTTTCTATCTCGGTCCAATGAGGTTCATCGCCACCAATAAAATATACAGTCTCACCATTATCATCTTTTTCTTCACGAACAAAATTGTAATAAATTCGGTGACCTATGCAGGTAACTTTTATTCCCTTTATTTCATCATAATCTAAATTTGGAACATTTATATTCAACACTTCATTCTTAGCAATCTCTTTATGAATGCCGTTCTCTAACATCTCACATAAATATTTTGCTGCAGTTATAAATTTTTGATCTTTGTACGAAGCAAGTGAAATCGCAATTGATTTATAACCTAAAAACATTGCTTCTATAGCTGCTGCTACAGTTCCGGAATACAACACATCCTCACCCATATTTTGTCCTGCATTTATTCCTGAAATAACTAGATCTATAGAATCATCAACAATTAGTTGTGAAGCCAGGATCATGCAATCTGCAGGTGTACCGGAGATAGCAAAATGTTTCTTTTTTTTCTCAATTATTCTCATAGGTTTAAAGAGTGAGATCGAATGGGATTTTGCGCTCTGCTGTTTAAGTGGTGCTGCAATTATAATATCGTGTCCATTCTTTTTTAGCTCTTCTGCTAAAATTGTGATTCCCGGTGCATCATGGCCGTCATCATTTGTTAGTAATATTTTCATTATATCTCCATTAATTCTTCATCTCATAAAGCACGATCTTAATAAAATTCTTAATATCTCGCATACCTGAAATATAGCTTTTCTGTCCATCATATATCGTCTCGATGGGAATAAAACTGACTAAACCATTCTTTTTTGCAATTTTAAGGATGATCTCAGTTTCAAATTGATAGCGCTTAGTTTGGAACTTCATCCCTTCCATTATTTCTAAATTATATAGCCTGAATCCACATTGTGAATCGAGTATCTTCTGTTTTGATGCTCGCGATACGACCCAGCTGGTAAGGGTATTACTGCAAATCCTGTGGAACGGCATTTTCTTGTGAGAAAAATCTCTCTTTCCAATAACCAGTTCCAGATCTAGTTCATTTTGTTTCCGTATAAAGTCAGGGAAATCCTCTGGTTTATGCTGCAGATCACTATCTATTGTAAATGCAAATTTATAGCCTTCCTCTGCAGCCGCTTTGAATCCAACCTGCAGTGCATTCCCTTTTCCACAATTAACTTTCAGATCAATCAGATTTACACCGATCTTTTTACAGATAATATTAGAATTATCTTCCGAAGCATCATTAACTGCAAATATGTTTCTTGATGGAAAATATTCAATGATCCTCTTAAATAATTCCGGTAAATATTTCTCTGAATTATATATGGGAACGACTACCGCTGTATTCTTCCAATCTGCTTTCATAATCCTGCTTCTTCCATTTTTGTAATCCAAAATTCATGCCCCCCAGTGTCAAGAAAATCATTGCAAAGAAAAAAATTGACATTAAAGCTTGTTTTAAGAAAAAGATATCAAAAAATATTATAAATTCAGGAGATATTATGTCAGATAAATTAGTGTTTGGAAACATAAGCAGTAAGGAAGCCATGAATTTGGAAGAGACTTACGGTGCACACAATTATCATCCACTGCCGGTAGTTTTGGCAAAAGGCGAAGGAGCAAAAGTATGGGATCCGGAAGGAAACGAATATTACGATTTTCTTTCTGCATATTCTGCTGTAAATCAGGGACATTGCCATCCAAAAATAATTAATGCACTTACAGATCAGGCAAATATATTAACCTTAACTTCTCGTGCATTCTTCAATAATAAATTGGGTGAATATGAAAAATTTATCACAGAATTCTTTGGGTATGAAATGGTTCTACCCATGAATACTGGCGCTGAAGCAGTTGAAACAGCTATCAAACTTTCAAGAAAATGGGGATATGAGAAAAAAGGTATTGAAGAAGACAAAGCGATAATCATTTTTGCAGAAGGCAATTTTCATGGAAGGACAATTACAATTGTTTCTGCTTCTACTGATCCGGATTGCCGAAAAGGATTTGGACCATTCACACCCGGAATTGAAAAAATTCCTTATAATAACACACAAGCATTGGAAGATATTTTGCAAAAACAGGGAAAGAATGTTGCTGCATTTATAGTTGAGCCAATTCAAGGTGAAGCAGGCGTTTTTGTTCCCGATGAGAATTACATAAAAGATTGTTATGACATTTGTAAAAAACATAATGTATTATTTGTAGCAGATGAAGTTCAAACAGGTATCGCACGTACAGGACGACTTCTTTGCAGTGACCATTCAGGGATCAAACCGGATATTGTGATATTGGGAAAAGCCATCTCAGGTGGTGTTCTTCCTGTTTCGGCAGTTCTCTCATCCAAAGAGATCATGCTTACAATAAGACCCGGCGAACATGGTTCTACCTTTGGTGGATTCCCACTTGCCTGCACTGTCGCAAAGGCAGCTCTGGAAGTAATCAAAGAGGAGAATCTTACTAAGCAAGCTGAAAACCTGGGAAAATTATTTCGTGCTGAAATGAGAAAGATCGATTCTCCGCTTATCCAGCATGTACGCGGAATGGGACTTTTAAATGCGATCATTATCAAACCAAAAGATGGTATTGAAGCTTTGGATGTATGCGTTAAACTTAAAGAGAATGGACTTCTTGCTAAACCGACACACCAGCATATTATCCGTTTTGCACCACCTCTTGTTATAACTAAAGAGCAGCTTATGGAGAGTGTTGACATTATTAAAAGCACCATTTTAGAATTAAGCTAAAAAATAATAAATTACAGTAAAGATCTAGGTTTAATAATTTAAGCCACCCTGACTGTTAGCATGCAGGGTGGCTTTTTATATTTTATAGGAGGAAATATGAAAAAAATTATGTGGATTTTATTAGTGTTCATCTTATTATTGGGGTGTACAAACCGAAGTGAAGATAAGTTAATTGTTGGAATAATTAAACCATCATTGAACCATCTTCCATTTGATTTTGGATTGGCAACAGAGTTTTTGGACAGAGACAATTACACAATTAAACAATTTGCTTCAGGCTGGGAAACCAACGAAGCCCTTATCTCTGGTAAAATCGATGTTGCGATCATGCCTTTTACCTACACATGGTTAGCAATTTCCAACGGGAAGAAAGTTAAGATCATCTCTTTCTTTGAGCGTGAAAGCGATGGGATAATTGCAAGTCCCGATATTAAAACTTTTGATCAACTTCAAGGAAAAAAGATTGGTGTTCTTCGAGCTTCAACATTGGATGTCTTTGCAGAGCTTATGTCTGATGATCATAAGATCGATATGGAATTTGTTTATTTCCGCACACCGATGGATATGGCTTCAGCTTTGAAATCAGGAGAAGTGGATGCACTTAGCTATTATGTTCCTTCCATTTTTAAATTCCCAAGTGATTATAATATTGTGCACTGGTATGGTGATGATCATCCGCTTCACACCTGCTGCAATATTTCTGCTACCGAGGATGCGATCAATTCCAAATCCAATCTGATAAAGGGATTCCTTACAGGTTTGAAAACTGCAACAGCTGAACTTAATAAATCCCCTGACACAGCATATAAAGCTGTGGAGGAGTTCTTTGAATTATATCCACCCTACTCAAAACAATCTTTGTATCATACAAAATACGTTATGGGATTAGATGATAAAATGAAGGAATTTGAATTGAAAGCTTTTAATAAAATGATCGAAAAAGGTTATGCTGAAAATCCGGTAACACCTGAAAATGTGTATTTCGAAATTAAATAGATCGAAAACTTGGGGCAGTTTACTCGTTCTTATTCTCTTCATCGTTTTAGCTTTTTCACTTGGAATTTCTTATAAAGATCTTCTAGAAAGCCGGATTTCTATTAGTCTGCTTATAGAAGATCTTGTTATATCTTTCTTGCGTGTGACCATCATTGCAATAATCGCCTGGTTAGCCGGAATATTAGGTGGTTATTTACTGCATTATTCTGCATCATTAAACGACCTGTTCCTGCCGATCATTAATTTTATCCGCCATATTTCCCCTTTTGCATGGCTGCCATTTGCCATAATCTGGTTTGGATTGGGTGAAGGTCCGGTTACTTTTATAATGTTCATCACTCTCTTCTTCCCCACTCTAATTGCAGCATCGGGTCATTTCTCCAGCCTTCCACATGAATATCTTGATGAAGGACATGTTCTGGGGGCTTCACCATTACAGATGTTTCTTCATATTGAACTTCCGCTAACACTTCCCTCTCTCCTAAATTTATTCCGAATAATCTGGGGATTGGGTTGGACGGTGATCATTGCTGCAGAAATGCTGGGAGTTAGCAGTGGAATGGGATTCAGACTCCTGGACTTTCGTTATCTACTGAAATACCCAGAAATGTTGATTTACTTCATAATCATGGGTTTTACCGGTATCCTCATCGATTTAGTTCTTAAACTATTAATTAATTCTTATAATCGAAAATTCAGTTAATTAGTAATTATTTCTAACTTGACCAACATGACTAGAAACCCAAGATGTCAGCGGAAAGCAGAAAGTAGGGAAAGAAAAATGGAAAAGAATATCATAGCAATTATTGCCGATGGAGAGAAAGTTCAAAATATTGGGAAAATCCTGGAGGATGCTGATATCATTATTGCTGCAGATGGTGGAGCAAACCTTTGTAGAGCACAACAGATCACTCCAGATCATATCATTGGTGATCTTGATTCTATCACGCTGGGTAATATCGAGTTTTTCTCTGAATCCAAATTTATAAAGATTCCTGAACAGGATCATACTGATATGCAAAAAGCTCTCAATTATGCATTATCACTAAATCCAACAAAGATAATTGTCATATCAGCATTTGGCAAAAGGACTGATCATTCTTTAGGTAATATCCTCATCTTTCAAAATTATGATAATTCTATTCCATTGGAAATTTATGACAACTTTGGTGTGATGACTTTCTACACTCCAGGCAAATATGAATTTACTTTGCAACCAGGACAAACAATATCATTTTTCTCACTTTCTCCAATTAATAATCTTTCTTTAAAAGGATTTAAGTATCCGGTCAAGAATGCAAATTACTCAAAAAACTTTATTGGGGTAAGCAATGTTGTTATTAACCAAAAGTGCACCATCGAGTTCCAAAAAGGAAATTTGATCTCTTATATAATTTCAGTTTGACATTCAAATAAGTTTAGTGATATTATTATATATAAATAAATAGGATATTTCTTTTGAGAAATTAAAAAACTTGCGTTTTATTGCAGGTTAAAAAGTTTTGAAATTATTAATAAAATAAATGCACAGGAGGAAACGTGAAAAAAATTATTTTTTGTATGTTTATATTACTTGTTATTAACGGCATTCTTTTTGCAGATGCACTAAAGGTAGCTATTCTCGATTTCAGCAATAATGATAGAGAAAGTGATTATGTTTCTAAATCTATGATGAAAAGAGATTTTTCTACAGTTTTTAAAGAATTCGAAGATATCGAACTGATAAACATCAAAGAATCTGATAAGGTTTTCAAGGCATCAGGGATTACTAATCTGTCCTATGCAGGAACAGAAGATATTGCCGGTATGGGCAATAAACTTGGTGCTGATGTTGTAATTTGGGGGACTGTATCATCAGAATCAGGCTCAAGCTTCAAGGTTATTGCTAAGATATATAGCATGCAGTCTAAGGAAGTTAGCTCGATTTCCTTTAATGTTGAAAAGAAAAGTAAACAAAGACAGCAGACAATCTCAGAAGAGCTTATTCCAAAGATTCAGAAATTGGGTGCCGGTGAGATAGAAAAACTCCTTAATATTGGCGTACAGCATTTTAGCAGCAAAAACTATACTTCAGCAGAAGAGACATTTCTAAATCTTATTGATTTAGATGCTAACAATAGAGACGGATATTTTTATCTTGGCCTTATTAAATTTATAATTAAAGATTTTAATGCTTCTGTTGAATATTACATTAGTGCTTTGGAAATTGTACCGGAAGACACAGATATTCTTAATTATTTAAGTAAGTCATATTTAAAGATGGAAGAGTATGAGCTTGCTGCAGAAGCACTTGAAAAAATTACAGAATTTGAAGATAATAAAGAAATATGGTTAAGAATTGGAAATATCTATTCTGAATTGCAATATACAGATCAAGCAAAAGAAGCATTTAATTATGCCATAGAAATTGATGAAGAGTATTTTGAAGCATTCCAGGCTTTAGGTGAAGTTCTCTATAATATGGAGTTTTATGATGATGCCATCGGCCCTCTGGAAACAGCTTCCAATGCATTTCCAGATGATGATGATCTGCAAAAGAAACTTGCCAAATGCTATTACAAAACAGGTAAATTAGAAAGTGCTATAGAAAATTATAAGCAAATGGTTATAGATCAACCTGAGAATAAAACTGCCTATATGAATTTGGCAGGTGCTTATAGAGAGACAAACCAAAATAGTGAAGCTCTTGAGGTTCTAAATAATCTTAAAACTCTTGATCCTTCAAATCCTAAAGTATATCTTCGTCTGGCAGATGTTCATATAGCTTTGGAAGAATTTATTAAGGCAACATATAATGCAAACAAGGCTATAGAGATCGATGCAGACCTTTATGATTCATACCGGATTTTAGCATCTATTCATCAAAAGATAGGTTATAAGAAGTATGAGAAGTTTCTTGAGTTCGAAGAAATGTATAAAGATAAAAGCATTTATTATGGTGCAAAAGCTGATGAACTGGTTGAACAACGTGATAAAGTAAAAGCAGAAGCTCATTCTAATTTCATAAAAGCAGAATACTATCTTAATGAGACAGAGAAAAGAACTGATAAAGCTTCTGTTCTTAATGATATTAAACAAACCAAGATTACTTTGAAGCAACTTAAAGAAGCTACTAAATCGGGTGGATTTTAATTAGTTTAAATAATAGCAATTCCCCTTTGGAATATTCCAAAGGGGAATTTTTTTTATAATCTATATTGAGCTTCTATTTATTAAACAATATCGGAAAGAGTTGCCGTACATGTTTGATCTTTTTTACATTTATTTTTTTATTTGAATTATTACTTTTAGCAGAGATAATTATATTTTCATATCCTAGCTTTTTTGCTTCTTTTATTCTTTTATCTGTTTGAGAAACAGGTCTTATCTCTCCGTTAAGTCCAACCTCACCCAGTAAAAGTGTATTTGCAGGAAGAGTTAGCTCTTTAAAGCTGGAAAGTATTGCTGCAATTATTGAAAGATCCAAACCCGGATCGGTAACTTTTATACCACCGGTAAGATTTAGAAATACATCATTATTGCGTAGATTCACAGATAAGTTCTTCTCAACCACAGCAAGTAATAATGCCAGCTTACGATGATTAAATCCTAGCGACACCCTTTGTGGAGTTCCATAACTAGCCGGAGATACAAGTGCCTGTACTTCCACCAGAAATGCCCTTGATCCTTCCAATAGACATCCAACCGATGAGCCAATATTATTCTCCCTGGTTAAGAACAATTGCGATGGATCTTTTACTTCGGATAATCCCGTAGAGAGCATTTCAAATATTCCAATTTCATTTGTGGATCCAAAACGATTTTTGGTTGCACGGAGTATTTTAAATTGATTTTGCGTTTCACCTTCAAAATATAGTACTGTATCAACCATATGTTCAAT
>JAGLPW010000081.1 GCA_023137125.1 Candidatus Cloacimonadota bacterium
CCACCTTTCGTTACATGTCCAATTAGGAATATTGGGATATTCTTTTGTTTTGCAATACGTGTGAAGAATCCGGTGCATTCTCGCAATTGTGAAACACTTCCAGGCGCACTTTCCAATGAACTCAGATACATTGATTGAATGGAATCTATGACTACTATATCCGGTTCTGTATTGAATATTGTTTGTGCGATTTCTTCAAAATCTGTTGCACAATATAGAAATAATTTGTCGGAACTGCATTCAAGTCGCTGACTGCGAAGTTTGATCTGTTCCTGGCTTTCCTCACCGGAAATATACAAAACACTTTTGCCTTTGTGGGCAAGCTGATCCGAAACCTGTAACATTAAAGTAGATTTTCCAATACCTGGTTCACCTCCGATAAGTACAACCATTCCCGGGACAATACCACCACCGAGAGCGCCATCAAATTCTGAGATACCGGATTTTGTTCTTTGTTGTTCAGTATAGTTAATGTCTTTAAGTTTTAAAGGTTTTTTATTGGGTTCATTTTCAAAAAGATCACGACCTTTATTTTTTTTACTCTTTTTTCCGGTTACACTTGTTGTTTCCTTCAGGCTATTCCAAGCTCCACAAGCAGGACACTTCCCGCTCCATTTTGAAGTTTCCGATCCGCATTCTGTACAAAAGAACATCATTTTCTCCTTTCAAAGAAATCACGTGCTTGTTGAATATCTATGTCTATAGCTTTAATAAGTTCATCTTTATCTTTAAATAGTAATTCATCACGTAGTTTTTTATTAAAGCAAATCTCAACATTTTTATGATATAAATCATCATTAAAATCTAAAATATGAGTTTCAATTTCTTTTATTCGCGCTGTCTTCATGGTTGGCGAATAACCAATATTTGTCACACCAATGTATTTCTTTCCATCAACCAACACTTCACAAACATAAACGCCAATTGCCGGAATCAATTTATTATTATCACGAGGTTGAAGATTTATTGTGGGAAATCCTATCTTTCTTCCAATGCGATGACCCAATTGAACAGACCCATGAATGGAATAATTCCTTCCCAGTAATTTAGCTGCATACTGCATATCACCTTCTCTGATATAATCTCTAATCAGGCTGCTGCTGATGATGTAGTTATTCATTTTAACAGGCTCGATCAATTCAATACTATAATTGTAAATTGAAGATCTTTCCTTTAGAAATTGATAATTACCCTCACGCGAATTTCCAAAATGTGTGTCATAACCAACTATAAGATCCTGCACTCTAATCTCATCTATAATAATCTTTTTTAAAAAATCCTCAGGTTGCATCTGCGCCATTTGTTCGTTAAAATCTAGATACAGAACACAATCAATACCACATTCTTTTATGAGTTTCTCTTTATTTTCTCGCTCAGTAAGAAGATATGGAAATGTCTTTTTGTGAATTGTTTCTAATGGATGATGAAAATATGTGATCACAATAGATTTTGTGTTGTTCTCATTAGCTTTCTTTACAACGTGCTCCAGAAGCTTGACGTGTCCTAAATGTACACCATCAAAAGTTCCCATCGTTACAACGGGTTTGATAAAATCGCATTTTTGAGCCTTAAAATATTTCATATAAATACTATCTTGGGTTTTAGTGAACCCTCTTTAATATAACCAAATCCAACACATATATCAGCATTGTCAAGAACGATAATTTCACCTTCGTCATTTTGGGAAACCTTAACATCTCTCCCATTATGGAAGTGTTCCCTTTGTTCTGGATCGAGATGTATTTTTTCTAGCGATGAAAATATTTGAGTTAGGGGGAAAAGATATTCTTTCCAGTTACTGCTATTAAGATCTTCTAATTTAACAGCACTATTTAGATCGATCTTACCTATTTTAGTTCTTCTCAAAGTTATCGTAGTTCCTATGGTTCCCAATTTTTCTGCAATTGTTTCTGAGAGAACACGAATATAGGTTCCTTTACTAACTTGAGCTTTAAAGATAAGTTTATTATTTTCAAAATTTTCTATACTAAATCCCAATATTTTAATTGGACGTGATTGTAGATTTACTTCTTTTTTTTGTCTGGCAAGTTCATAAGCTCGCTTGCCATCAACTTTAACGGCTGAAAATTTATGAGGGATCTGAGATGTTATATTCAATATTTCTGGTATTATATTATTTAATTCTTCCTTCGTAATTATAGGAGGTTCTTCTTGTTTGATTATTTCACCTGTCATATCACCTGTATCGGTTTGGATTCCTAATTGGCAAGTTGCAAGATATGTTTTATCATTTTCTGTAAGTTTAGAAACTACTCGTGTTGCCTTTCCAATGCAGAGCTGAAGAAGTCCCGTAGCGAAAGGATCAAGTGTTCCTGTATGTCCAATTTTCCTGATTCCGGTTATCTTACGAAGTTTTCTTACAACATCGAACGAAGTTATGTCCGGTGGTTTATCTATTAATATTACACCGAAATCTGACATTTATTATAACTGTTCCCTGATGTCTGCCAATAAAGTGATTTTTAATTCTTCCAGACTTCCTCTCATCTCACAACCGGAAGCCTTTTCATGACCTCCACCACCATATTTTACAGCAATTTTGTTTACATTTATATAATTTGAACGCAAGCTCATGCGAAATCTATTCTTAACTACCTGATGATAAAGAACTGTAACTTTTACATTATGAGTACCCTTGACCCAACGAGTAAGTTTTGAGTTCCCTTCATGTCCAACTTTGTTTCTATTAAGCATATCAACAGTTGCGTGCATGAATAGGATCTGGTCATCATCGAAAGTCTCGATCGTTGAGAGTACTTCACCCACGAAACGTATTTCATTAGCCGGTTTATTCAGCAGAAATAATTCTGTAATTCTTCCAGGATTGATCTTATATTTCATAAGTTCGGAACATATCAAAAATGTCTCTTCATCAACATTTTGGTTCAAGAAATTATCGGTATCATTAAGTATGGTTGTATAGATAGCTTGTGCAATATAATTTGCAGATCCTTCTTCAAATTCATTAATTTCTTTTTTAAACATTTTATAAATAATAGCTCCTGCTGAAACAGTTGAAATATTAATATAAGTATCAGCATTTTCGATAGGTTCACTCAAAATATGATGATCGATAGCAATTATTTTTTTTGCTGTGGGAATTAGCGGCTCGCAAATGCCAATACGCTCAATTTCATGACAATCTAGAATTATCAGAAGATCATATATCATATATTCCGAAAAAATTTTAGCTCGTTTATATCCATCCAGAAAATCATATATTTCAGAAGGTTCTTCTTCCATAATTACATCTGATTTAATATTCTGCTGCCTTAGAATTTCTTGCAGTGCCAAACAAGAGGGTAAGCCATCTCCATCAGGGTTTTTATGTGTTAGAATTGCAATTTTGGAATATTTATTTACTGTTTCATTAAGTATACTTTTAAGCTCAGGTAACTTTTTAAGAATCATTCTTTTTCCTTTTTCTCAGCATGAATTTTTGCAAAAATTTTATCTAGATCACGAGCATTTTCTTCCAATTTATCATATTCAAAACTAATATCAGGTATTTTACGCATAAATTTTGCTTTAGCAATTTCGTTTTTAAGAAACCCGCTACTTTTATTTAAAGATTTCAGGACGTCTTCTGTTTTTGTCTCATCAAAATGCGAGAAGAACACTCTAAGATATGATAGATCATTTGTAAGTTTAACTCCAGTAACAGTTACCATAGTAAGATTATTATCACGAAGCTTAAAACTAATTGTTGTACTAAGAAGCTTAAAAAGTTCACTTTCTAATCTTTTTATTCTAATCCTTGCCATATTATCCTCATTAAGCTTACTTAAGTTTTCGTTCAACTTCCTCGACAATGTAATTTTCTATAATATCAGCTACTTTAATATCATTATAATTTTCCACTCCGATTCCACCTTCTGTTCCAGCTTTTAGTTCTTTCACTTCTTCAGAATAATGCTTCAATGAAGATAATTTACCTTCGTGAATTATGATGTCGTTACGATAAATCCTGACAACACCTTCATTTCGGATCACTCCTTTTTCAACTGCAACACCAGCGATTGTCCCAACTCCTTTAATTTTGAAAGCTTGTTTCACAACAGCGGTTCCCAGATATTTCTCAACAAATTTAGGTTTCAGCATTCCAGTCATTGCACTTTCAATTTCTTCAATTGCTTCATAGATGATCTGGTACAATTTAATTTCTACCTTTTCATCTTCAGCCAGTTTTTTAGCGGATGTTCCTGCACGGACATGGAATCCTATAATTATAGCATCGGAAGCTGAGGCCATGTGTACATCAGCATCATTAATACCACCAACTGCTTTCCTAATGATATTTACCACAACTTCATCTGTACTTAGTTTCTGGAATGAATCGCACAACGCTTCCACAGAACCATCTGTGTCTGCCTTTACGATAAGCTTGATCTCGCTCATTTGATCTTCTTTGATTCGCTGGAACAGGTTATCAAGATTTGTTTTAGATTGGAATTTCTCACGTTCACGACGGATATTTCTTCTCTCCGCACTGATCTGACGAGCTTTCTTCTCATCATCTACTTTATTAAGAATATCACCAGCTTTAGGTACTGCATTCAAACCATACAATACTCCTACATCAGCAGGGTTAAGTTCATTAATTTCGTTTCCTCGCTCATCTTCTATCTTTCTGATGTGACCATAAGTAGCTCCACAAACCACACTATCAGATTTAACAAGTTTTCCTTTCTGCAATAATATTGTAACTATTGTTCCTTTTTGTGCGTCTTTTTGAGATTCAATAACAATACCTTCACCATTAATATTAATTGGAGCTTTAAGTTCCATCATTTCTGTTGTAAGCAAAATGGATTCTAGCAGATCATTTATTCCTTCACCTGTTTTTGCAGAACACTCTGTCCACATAACGTCTCCGCCGTAATCTTCTAACATAATATTATGCTTCATTAGATCAGCAATAGTTTTATCTACATTTGCATCTTTTAGATCTATCTTATTTATAGCTACAATAATAGTAACACCTGCAGATTTTGCATGGTCAATAGCTTCAAGGGTTTGTTTCTTCACACTTTCGTTAGCTGCAACAACAATAACTGCGATATCTGTAACATTTGCACCACGAGCACGCATAGCTGCAAAAGCTTCATGGCCTGGTGTATCGAGGAAAGTGATCTTTTGGTCATTATAATCTACTTGATAAGCACCAATATGCTGAGTGATCCCACCAGCCTCACCAGCAATAACATTTGTAGAACGGATCCTATCAAGAATGGCAGTTTTACCATGATCAACATGACCCATAATGGTTACTATAGGTGGTCTGCTAGCTGTTTCAACATCACTATCCTCTATTTTCTGTTCTTCAAGGATCTCGCTACCGTATTCTTCTTTAAATTCAACATCGAAATCAAATTCATCACATATCATCTCAAGAGATTCTTTATCAAGACGCTGATTTATAGTAACCATCTGCCCCATCATAAAGAATTTAGTAATGATCACGGAAGCAGATACATCCATCATTTTAGCTAGCTCACTTACAGAAGTATATTCATTAAGAACTATCTTTGTATCATGATCAATTTGCACTTTATCTTTTTTATATCTTTTCTTTTTCGAAGAATCTTCAGATAATGTTAGCTTGATATTTTTTGCGATTGCAGCTTCTTCCATTTCATTTGGTGTGAAGCGTTTTTTCCTTTTTCCTTTTGATAAGTGTTGCATTTTAGCTTTTAAATGCTTATCTTTCTTATCATATGATTTTTCGGAAGCAGCCTTTTTATCATGGTCTTTAAATTTTCTTTTTCCTTCAGTCGGTGGTACTTCAGGTAGTTTAGTTTGCTTTGAAGAAACAATCGGTTTTTTATAAATCTTATCCTTTTTAGTTGGTTTTCGTGTATCAGTTTTTTTGATACTTTTTTCAACAAAATTCTGAACCTCTTTCCTTTTCTCTTTATCAGAAGCCTGGAACTTCTTTTCTTTTTCAACTTCCAATTTCTTTCTGTCTGCCAAAACAATTTTCTTATGGAAGGTGTTCCTGTCGTGCTGACGTTTTCTCACTGCATTAAATTCTGCATTAAACTTAGCACGAATATTTTTTTCTGTTTCTTCATCAATAGGGCTCATATGGCTTTTAACGATAACACCCATATCATTCAAATGTTTTTTTAGAGCTGCTGTTGATATTTTTAGTTCTTTAGCTAATTGATGTACTTTAGTCGGCATGTATCCTCCAATTTAACCAATCGAGCGCAAAATTCCTTTAGCGAAATTTGCGTCTTCAATACAAATTATTCCAATATCTCTGATCTTAAATTCTCTTCCAAAGAGAGATTTAGAACCATATTCTACGATTTTAACATTATTTGCATTTGCCATATCCAACAAATGTTTTTTTCTCTTTTCAGCAAGATCAGATGCATAGATGAGCAATTTTGCATTATTAGAAAAACAGGACCTTTCACAGGCATCATAGCCGGATTTTAATTTCCTGGCTTTTCTTGCCATGTGCAAAAGATTAATTACTTTATCTTCCATTTGATTTCCTGCTTATTAACATTTTCATAACCCTTTTATCCAATTTCTGCATACAACTATTATCATCACACACATAATAACCACGTCCTTTCATATCACAATTCAGATCGAACACAATTTCAGAATCCAATAAAACAAATTTCATCAGCTGTTCCTTATCTGATTTCTTTCTGCATACTATACACGTTCTTTGTGGACTGTGTCCAACTTTAGAAGATCTATTCGACATTAGAATCCAATAATTTCCTTAAATTATGAGTTTAGAAATATTTTGAAGATTCTTTGATCTTTTCGGCTGTTTTTTTTCCAAGCCCTTCCAGATTACAAAGTTCTTTAATGCTTGCTTCATAAATATCTTGGACGGAAGTATATCCGTGAGTTTTTAATACTTCCGCAACTTTTGTTGAGACACCATCAAGATCACTAACATGACTTGTAATTCTGCGTTCTTCAGAGATCTTATCCTCAAATTCCTCTTCTGTATAGATATCCAATTTGAAATCGGTAAGTTTTGCTGCAAGTTTTACGTTTTTACCTTTCTTACCAATAGCAAGATTTTTATTATCTTTATTTACGATAATTCTGGCAAATTTTCCTCGATCCGCTAGATATACCTTCTCAACCAGATCAGTTCCAATAGCATTTGCAATCAATTGTTCTGGGGCTGAATCCCATACAACGATATCTACCAGTTCACCATTCAATTCTTTTCTTATAGCTTCAATTCTAACTCCGTGTGGACCAAGACAGGCAGCAGTAGCATCAACTTCGGCATTGTTAGAATGAACAGAAACCTTTGTACGCATTCCGGGTTCACGAACTATTCTTTTAATCTCAATTTCTCCTGATGTGATTTCAGGGATTTCAGACTCAAATATTTTTTTCACGAATTCAGGACGTGTTCTGGATAAAATAACAATAACATCTTTTTTGCGTTTACGAATATCCACAACGTAACAACGAATTACATCGCCAACTTTATAATATTCATCTTCAACCTGTTCTTCTTTAGATAGAAGAGCATCAGCATAACCAATGTTTACAAGGTAACCGTTAAAATCATCTTTTCTTATTTTACCTGAAACAAGTTGATTTTTTTGATTTTCATAATCTGATATGATCCTATCTTCTTCTAATAATTTTATACGTTCAAGAATCGCTTTTCTTGCATTTCGGATTACTTTTGGCTCGAATTCTGATATGTTCATTTCTACTGGGATTGTATCTCCCAATTGCAGATCTTCATCAATCATCTTTGCATCTTCAAAAGATATCTCACCAAGTGATGTATCTCGCTCAACAACAATTCTGTTGAATCTTGCGATTATCTTGTTTGTATTGTAATCTGTAGTTATTTCTAATTCATTGTCTAAGATCATTTTCTTAGAAATTGCTTGATATAAACCTTCTTTAATAATTGAAGTTAATTTTTCTTTATCAAGCTGTTTTAAATTAGCCAATTCGGCAAGAGATCCCATAATGTTTGAGTTCATAATCTCCTCACTTATTTATTTCTTATAATCAAAATATGTTTTAGCTTTCTTAACATCAGTAAGCTGAATTTCTTTTAATGCATCTTCAAATTCTATCTTGATACTCTCAGGTAATACCTCTTTTAGTATTCCTATAAGAGTAATGATATTTTCACCATCTGCAAATGATATTTGAATCTTCTCATCAATTGCACTCACATAATGTTTCTTCTGGTTAAGAAAGCGTTCAAGCCCTGGTGATGATACTTCCAGAAAATATCTCTCGTTTATAACATCTTCTGCTTCCAAAATTTCAGAGATGATCCTGCTCACTTTTTTACACTCATTAATTGTAGCACCGCCAATCTTGGTAATATAGATCAGTACTATCAATCCTTTGGATGCACGCTTCAAATTTATGTCATATAATGCCACGTTAACATCTGAACATGCATTCTTGGCAATATGTTCAATTCTTTCTTTTTGTTCCACCTACAAACACCTCCATAAACGATTAAACCACTGAATGACAGTGGTATCGTTTTTTTATCAAAAAAATGCTGACCCGGAATGTCAGCTAAAAAACTATGCGCTTTTTATTTACTTCGAATTCAATAAAAATTTGAGGGTTCTACTGTCAAGAGTAAATTACTATATATATATAATTTAATTATTAATATAAATGTCCTCATGTATATTCAAAAATGATTTAAGATTGACAAAACGGTATTCACTTTTTTCATTCGAGCAGCTTTGGAGGATTAATGAGATTTAAGGTTGGAATATGCCAATTCAAGCCTGAATTAATGCGAATAGAGAAAAATTTGGAGAAGATGGAATCACTTTTAGAATCGGTTTTAGCAGATCTGATAGTACTTCCAGAGCTTGCTGCGAGCGGATATTTATTCAATTCAAAAGAGGAAGTTATAAATATTGCCGAAGATTCAAACAATGGACCAACAGCAACTTTGTTCCAAAAACTTGCTAAACAAAATAACACAAGCTATGTAATTGGATTTGCTGAGAAAGCAGAAAATGGAATTTACAATTCTTCCATGCTGGTCAATCCTGATGCATCTATCTATATTTACAGAAAAACACATCTTTTTTATGAAGAGAAAAAATGGTTCAAAGCAGGAGATACCGGCTTTAAAGTTTTCAGAGCAAAAAATAATGTTAAAGTCGGGTTGATGATCTGTTTCGATTGGATATTTCCTGAATCGGCACGTTCACTTGCTTTAGCAGGAGCACAAATAATTGCTCATTCTGCTAACTTGGTTTTACCCTGGTGCCAGCAGGCAATGCTTACGCGATCACTTGAAAATGGAGTTTTCTCTGCGACATCCAACAGAACAGGAAAAGAGAGAAACGGAGATAACGTACTTGATTTTACCGGCATGAGTCAGATAGTTGATACAAAAGGTCAGATCATTCACAGGATGAACAAATTTGAAGAATCTGTTTTTGTAACAGAAATTAATCCTTTAAAATCAGAAGATAAAAATATTACTGAATTCAATAATTTATTTTTAGATCGCAGAACGGAGTTGTATAGATCATGAAAAAATATCACATAACAGCAATTTTATTTGCCCTGCTTCTTATCCTTAATTTCATTTTAACCAAACCGAATCCTACAATCAGAATTACATCTGCAGAAGAATTGGAACAACTCTTTAGTAATCCACAAGAAGATATAAATGTAAAACTTGCAAGCGGGGTCTATGAACTTAATTTTGAGACAATTATAGATTCAACTTGTGGCAATTGTGAAAACCCGGACACATTGGTAACAGCAACTGCCGGCTTGATAATCTCTGGCAAGAATATACAAATTTCCGGTCCTTCAGATAAATCAGCAGTGATCAAAACAAATTCCGGATATGGTTTGTATATCCTCAATTGTGAAAACTGCATCCTGGAAAATCTTACTATAACTGGCGGAATTAGAGATTCAAGCGAATTTGCCACTGATGCTGCAATTGTTGTAAAAAATAGTACTATTATAATTCGTAATAATAAGATAACCAGAAATTATGGTGATCAAGCTCTAATAAAAAAGAACGTCGTTGGCATAATGGGAATCTGCGGAAGAGAAAATTCAATTTTGAAAATTTATAATAACCTGATATCAAAAAACTCTTGGGATGGAATTGCTTTATATCGAAATTCAGAAGCCGTGATAGAAGAGAATATTATTGATGGAGTTCACAAAGCTGGGGGAAGGATCGCTCAAGGTGGAAGGGGAGTTGGCATTGGAGTTACTTGGAATTCCAAGGCTGTGATAAGAAATAATCTGGTGAAACGTTATTGGAAGGGTATCGGTCTTTTTGTGGATGCTGAAGGAACTATCGAGTACAATATTGTTGAAGACATAATTACATGGGGTATTTCACTTTGGGATGCAGGTAAAGGTGAACCAAGAGGATTCATCAATAATAATATTATTTACAAAACCGGTGCAATGGGTACATCATTAACATTTAAAACCGAAGAGAATCCAGGTTATTTCAAGGCAAATATTATTGTGAGAGCTGCACAAGATTCCACATATGATTCCTCTGATTATTATGGTTATCAATGCGCTCTAGCAGAACATCTTGTTCCAAAAGAATTTACAATTGAAAACAACATTTTTTATGATAATAGACGTTATGATCCACGATTACCTGATTTTGATACTGATCTGGAAAAATTTGAAAATAAATTAAAAATTCAAAAGGAATGGATCAATCGGATAACAATTCTGGAAGATTCAGATTTCTATCACGATTTTATTGAATAAGGCTAAGATCAAGGTCAAGATCAAGGCTAAGGTTGAGGTTGAGGTTATTTCTTAATAATTGAACTGCTTCGTAAATCTTTTATCGCTCTCTCAGAATACTTTTGTTTTCTTAGTTTTTTATCTCTGATACGTTCCTCAAGTGGAGGTAACAACCCAAAGTTTGCATTCATTGGTTGGAAATTTTTCTGCTCTGTCATCATGTGCTTCCAAAGTTGTCCGGAAATTGTTGTATTGGGAAGTAACTCATCAATTTTTCCAATATCCTCAACTAATAATTTTGCTACTAATAATCCAGCAAGAATTGATTCTACATAACCTTCCACACCTGCAAGTTGTCCGGCAATAAACACATTAAGCTTATTTTTCAGAGATAAATTATCATTTAAAATGTGCGGTCCGTTTAAATATGTATTTCGGTGAATTGATCCGAATCTCACAAATTCTGCCTTTTGCATTCCGGGGATCAACCGAAATATTTTCTTCTGCTCTCCATATTTCAGCATCGTCTGGCAGCCAACCAGATTATATGAAGTTTTATCATTATTTTCTGCACGCAATTGAATCACAGCATAGGGCCATCTACCTGTTCTGGGATCATCCAGACCAACAGGTTTCATCACACCGTAACGCAGAGTATCTTTTCCACGTCTTGCCAATTCTTCAATTGGAGTGCAATTCTCATAGAAATTGAAATTGATATTTTCAAAGAATTTACTTTCAAATTCATGAGCTTCGTGTTTTTCTGCTTTATTCAAAGCATCTACAAACGCATAGTATTCATCTTTAGAAAACGGACAATTCAAGTAATCTGCTTCACCTTTATCATAACGTGTTTTACGATAGATTATATCCTCATCTATACTTTCAGCAGTAATAATCGGAGCAATTGCATCAAAGAAATAGAGATGTTCTTCTCCAATTATTTCTATCAATGCTCCTGTAAGTTCTTTTGATGTGAGCGGACCTGTGGCAACAATTGTTAGTTCATCATTTAGGATTGTTACTTCTTCACGATGAGTATTTATATTGGGATGATCCTGAATAATTGCAGTTATCTTTTCAGCAAAGACATCACGATCGACAGCTAATGCATTTCCTGCCGGCACACTGCATTCCTCAGCTATTGGCAGCAGTTTACAGCCCAACAGTTTCATCTCTGCTTTTAATAATCCGGAGGCAGTTGTAATTAATTTGCTTTTGAGGGAATTACTGCATACAACTTCTGCAAAATTGGCAGTTTGATGTGCTTCGGTTTGTTTTTCTGGTCGCATTTCATAAAGTTCAACCTGCCAGTTGTTATCGGCAAATTGCAAAGCAGCTTCACATCCGGCAAGTCCGGCACCAATTATTTTTATCTGTTTCATAATTTTTTATCAACATAAAAATTATTCTTTCCTTGATACATTCGGTGATTCTCTTTGCTTAACTTTCCCAATCTATCTCAATTGCATAAGTTATCGGGTCTTTCATTTTTGCTTTTTTAAAGGCATTTATCCTCAGCACACAACTATCACATTTTCCACAGGCAATATCATTGTTTTTGTAACAACTCCAGCTTGATTCCAACGGTGCTTCTAATTTAAACCCGAGTTTTATTATTTCAGATTTTCTTTTATGGATAATAGGAGTGACAAGTTTAATTTTTGTTTCATCTTTTGTACCTAGATCAATTGCTTTCTCAAAAGCTATATAAAAACTCTCCCGGCAATCAGGATACCCGGAACTGTCTTCTTCTACCGCACCAATATATATTTTATTAGCTCCAATAACTTCTGCCCAACTTGTTCCGATTGTGACTAGATGCGCATTCCTAAAAGGAACATAGGAAGTAGGAACACCTTCCTCACCATCATAATCTTTTATCTGCATATTGCTATCAGTCAGGCTCGATCCGCCAATTTCTTTAAGATAGCTTATATCGACAATAAGTACTTCTTTCGGGTTGAAATAATTACACATTTTGCGAAATGATCGCATTTCTCTATCTTCAGTTTTCTGTCCGTAATTCAAATGCAGAAAATAAATTTCATCACATTCATTTTTTGCAATGGCAGCAGTCACTAAACTATCCATCCCACCGCTTAAAAGTACAATCCCTTTATTCATAATTTATTCCTTCCTATTTTATCATTAAATTTAATTAAACACCGAAAATCACTGAATACACCGAATAGATTTACTTTTGTGTCAATACATTCTGTGTACTCTGTGTTTAGTCTCTTCTCCCAAATCATAGTAAAACCTACAAAATTATTCTTTTGAATTGGAGTTTAGGAGTTCCAAAATTTATTAATAATCCTAATTTTATTTCAGTCGCTTTTAAATAATTCTTTACTTGAGCAAAATGAATTGGATCTAAAGTTGATGCTGTTTTTAATTCAATAATAATTTTTTTCTCGACCATTAGATCAGCGTAATAATCTCCAACTTTGAAATTATCAATGAAATATACTGGGATTTGACACTGTTGAGAAATTTGTAATCCTTTCTTTTCTAACTTATATTTTAAGGCATTCTCATACACTTTTTCCAAAAAGCCTGTTCCGAAATACTTATGTACTTCATAAGCTGCTTGTCTGATTATTTCAGTTTGATCTTCATATAATAATTCCATCACACCCTCCTGTTACCAATGCTTTTGAGTACTAAGTATTTATTTTTTCCAAAATTATTTTTTACAACTTTCATTAAAAAAACTAAAAAATATTTAATCACTTTAACATCAACATAATTCTTTTTATCGGTGCTTTCGGTGTACTCGGTGTTTAATCCTTCTCTAATATCTCTGCAACTGCTCTAATGCTTAATGGATCAACAAAAAGTGTTTTTTGATTCGTATAAATAACATACCCTGGGGCACTTCCGCGTGGTTTCCGTACATACCGAATTTGTGTGTGATCTACTGGTATATTAGTAGATTTTTTAGCTTTACTATAATAGGCTGCAAGTTGGGAACATAATAGTTTTAATTTATTGGGAAGTTCCTTCTTGTTGTAATTGCGTAAGATAACATGAGTTCCTCTGAATACACGAGTATGAAACCACCAGTCATGCGGTTTTGCAAAGCGGATTGTTAGTGTATCATTTTCCTTACTGGTCCTACCGATATAAATTTCCCAATTATCATCAATAGCTATCTTTTTATATCCTGCTTTCTGAGATTTCCTCTTCTTGCTTTTTTCCTGTCTACTGAAGAAGATGTCAGTCTCATCTAGCTCAAATATGTCTCTTTGCAGAACCTCAATTTCATTATGAGTGATATTTATCTGTTTTTGAATTTTAGTTTTACCATCTCTTGCTTTACGATATTTTTTAAAATAGTGTTCAATATTTTGTTTTGCATCTTTTTCGGAATCTAATTTAATCTCGATCTCAGGGAAATCATCCTCATAATAATTTTGAAGAACAATGGATTGCATTCCCTTCTTTATAGATGCAAAGTTTGCTTTTAGTAGTTCAGCTTGCTGTTTCCACTTTTCTTCTTTACTGGCAGTAATAAGTTCTTTTTCCTGTTTCTCGATCTTCCTAGTCTTTTTCTTTATTTCCTTATTTATCTGTTTGATCTTAACACTTTTAATTCTCTCATTTCTTGCTTTGAAGATCCATTTAAAATATAGTTCTTCAAGCAATAGATTCATTGAACCAAATGTTAGAGATTCTTCTGAGGATTCCCTTAGTTTCTTTACTGAATCAATACTTATTGGGAATTGAACTTCTTCTTTTTCAATCTTGAAATCAGTTTGAGGTGGAGTGTATTCCAATCTGGGCAGGATCTGTCTTTGCCTGTTCTCTGCAAAACTTACTTTTTTTGTACAATCAATGACCTGCTCACTGTTTTCATCTACTTTAAGCAATATAATATTTTGATAACGTGGAATTAATTCCAAGATCAATCTATAGTTCTGTTTATTATTATAAATATCAATTTTAGAAAAATTTAAATATATTATTCTATCTGTTTCAGAAATCATCAACTCGTTTAATCGTGCTTTATTCAGGTGTGTATTCATAATATCAAGTTCATTTCTTTGTTCAAAAGGGATGGTCTTATTTTGTGTAAAAAAACAGAAACAATCTTGTGATGAGAGATTAATATGAAATTTCTCTTTCAGCTTACTGAATTCAATGGAATATTGATCTTCAAATTTACTGATAGACTTAAAAACAAGATTTTGTTCCCTGTTCTCTTTTATCCATTCTGCCAGATATTTATATTGCATTCTCACCTCAAATAATTACAATTAACAAGAAATTTTTTGCTTTGAATCTGTCCATAAAAAGAAGTGTGCTAGTTCACTATAGGTGTTGTGTTCCCACATTATTCTTGACACCATGTACACAAAATGGAGATTTTAAATGAAATTTATCAGGAGGATACAATGAATAAGAAAATTATTTTTTTAGTATTTTTTATAATTATCAATTTAGTAGGATTAAACGCCATTGATTCAGTTGCATATCCACTCAAAGTTAAAGGAAATGTAGATCTTACCAGAAACCTTGAGAGTTCTGCTTTGAAGTTAGGAGATGAGCTTTATAATGGTGACGAAGTAGAAACAAAAGCTGAATCTTATGCTGCAATTCAATTTGAGGATAAGAGCTCTATTGTTAAACTATTCCCCAATACAATTCTTAATATCCGCACAGAAAAAGAGGGTGAAAAGTATAATAAGAGAAGTCTGCTTAAAATGGGTGAACTCTGGGCAAAAGTAGAAAAAGGCACAGGAAAATTTGAAATTGAAACTCCCACAACAGTAGCCTCGGTAAAAGGAACCAATTTCATACTGAAAGTTGCAGAAGATGGAACTACCGAGCTTCTAACATTCGAAGGTGAAGTCCTCTTCCAAAATAAAATAACCGGTCAAACTGAAGTGATCTCAGCCGGTCAGAGAGGTATGACTTCTGGTGATCAGCCAATTATTGTAGCACCATTTGATCCCGGTGAAATTGAAGAATCCCAGAGTGAGTTTATAAATGAAGATTATGGAACTATTCAAGAAGAAGTGGTTCCCGAAACAGAGATCGAAGAAACTCCGATTGAAGCACCTGTTGAAGCACCTGAAGTGATTGAAGAAGAAGAAGAAGAAGAGGAAGAGGAAGAAGAAGCAGATGATTCAACTTCCGGACCATTCAATATGGGTGGTGGTGTTGGTTCTGTAATGCTGGGAGAAGAGATTTATACTCAGATTAGATTAATGCCGGAGCTCACTTTTGGTAAATTTGGACTGGGTTTGGATATAGATTTGATGATAGATAGCAACGGTGATGTACGCAAAGAAGACTGGGACAGTTTTGAAGATTTTGTAAATAAAATCTACTACCTTCGTTATGGAGAGCGTGGAGATGCTTTCTATGGAAGACTCGGAGGTTTCAAATCTTATACTTTAGGTCATGGTTTGGTAATGAAAGATTATTCTAATATGTTACGCTATCCTGAATACAAACAGATTGGTATACAACTTGGAGGTAAGCTTCCTGTAGCTGGGATGACGGCGGAATTATTTACTGCAAACGCTGTGAAAAATGAGATTCTGGGTGGGAGATTGACAATCCAACCTTTGGGCAATACAAGTATTCCATTATTGAGTAAGCTTGTGTTTGGCGGAACTATTGCACATGATCGTAATCAGGTTAAAGGATTGCTAGATTCTGACGATGACGATTATCCAGATCATTTTGATGATTTCCCTTATGATGAAGATTGGCATAATGAAGTTGATTACGATATTAATGAATACCGCAATATCTATTTTGAATTATTTTCAAGTAATACAGAAGAACAGTTCCTAGACTGGTTTCTAAATTCACCTACATTAAATGATCTTCGTAATCCATCTTTCGCTGACTTTGGAGAAGATGATATAACTGTTTTTGGTGTTGATTATGAACTTCCATTTGTTCAGAATCCTCTATTTACTTTAAGTCATTATGGTGAAGCTGCACAGATTGACGGACATGGCATGGGCTTCATTTTTCCCGGCTTCTATTCGAAATTCCTTATTTTTCACATGAATCTTGAATACAGAATTTATCAGGATGACTTTATGCCTGCCTTCTTTGACCAACTTTATGATGAGCAGAGAGCTGTTGTTTACACAGATATTGATAGTGTTCTAACAAAAGAAAGTCTTTTAGAAGATATGACTAAATCTCATGGTTGGTATGGAGCTCTTACTACTAATATTCTCAATTTTCTCTTCATTACTGTAGCCTATGAAGATATGTATGATGATAATGATGACAACTCACGTTCTTTGTGGGGAAAGGCAAACCTTGATACAAAAATGATTCCAAAACTCTCCAAAGCTGAGATCGGTTACTCTCAAACCGGATTTGATAAACTGAGTGAATTTAAAACACCAAACACTATTGTTAATGGTTCACTTGGCTATTCATTAGGTGGTAGTACTCAACTTGTAGGAAGCTATCAGGAACGGTACGTGGATCTCAATAATGATGGAGAGATCAAAGGCACAGACGAAACTATCACTTCAATGAGTATAGGTGTTGAGTTTAGTTTTTAATGAAGTTTAACCTTGCGCAGGTTTCAGACCTCCGCAAGGTTAATTTATATAGGCCAAAATTGTATTTACGAGGAAAATATCAAAGTCTCCTCCTGTCATTGCGTCCATTCTCCGTAGTACTACGAAGGATGAAAGGAACGAACGTGACGCGGCAATCATTTCTTTCTTTTCTTTCAGCAATAGAGATTGCTTCGTCCGATGCCGCAGGTAGAAATCTCGCAAAGACATGGGTAAAAGACATATGGTTAATTTAATAGATGCACACTGTCATTTAAATGATGAAAGAATCTTCGCTGAAATTCCTGAAGCATTAGAATTGGGGATCTCTGGTTTTATCTCATCAGCTTTATGTAAAGAAGAATACGATTGGCATATCCAAAACGACATTCCGGAAATGAAATGGTGTGCTGGGATCCATCCCTATTATGAAAAGAGCAAAGAATCTGATCTGGAAAGAATAATCCAGTTATGTGAAGAAAAGAAGATCGTTGGGATTGGTGAAATTGGACTCGATGGACGCAATGACAACGAGGATTGGCAAACTAAAATCTTACTTCAGCAACTTGATATCGCTCGTAATTTTGATCTACCGGTTGTTTTCCATACAGTTAGAAAATACAATGAATTATATAAAATCTTGAAAAACAATTTCCCTAAAGTTAAAGGTTATCTACATGGATTCAATGCTTCTAAGGATATAGTAGAAATTTTTACTAAATTTGATCTGGCTTTTTCCCTTGGCTGCAAACCACCAAAAGATGATTGTGTAAATCACATTATAAAACGTGGATTTTTTCTATTTGAAACTGATGCTCCATATCAGAAACCACATGATTCAAAAGATGAATATAATCACTTAAAGAATCTTCTGCTGAATGTAGAAAACATTTCAGCTGTTTCAGGCATAAATGTTGCTAAATTAACAGAATTTCAATATAAGAGCTATGTCTCATTATTCCAATTGAATTGAAAGGAAATTTTATGAAACAATTTTCTAGAACAGAATTATTATTCGGGAAAGAAGCAATTGAAATTTTTCAAAAGACTACGGTTGCAGTAATGGGGTTGGGAGGTGTTGGCAGTTACGCCGCAGAGGCTCTTGCGCGTAGCGGTATTGGTTCAATCTTGCTTGTAGATTTTGATACAATTAGTCTCTCCAATCTTAACAGACAACTACCTGCTCTACACAGCACGATCGGGAAAATGAAAACCGAAGCAATGCGTGATAGATTATTAGATATTAATCCAAAAGCTAAAATAGATATTTATTCAGATTTCTGTGCACATGAATCTCGTGACTTTTTATTGGAAAATATTGATTTTGTAGTTGATGCAATTGATAGTTTGGGTCCCAAAACGGGTCTTCTTGAATCATGTGTTCGCAAAGATATTCCTGTAATTTCTTCAATGGGAGCAGCCTGCAAATTCGATCCATCCAAGATCGAGCTTGTAGATATTTCAAAAAGTAAAATATGCCCGTTAGCTAAGAAAGTTCGCAAATATCTTCACAGAAGGGGAATTGATAAAGGGATACCGGTTATCTATTCTTATGAAAAACCAATACCTCAATTTGATCATGAAGCCGGTGCAGGAGAAGAGTGGATTTCAGGAAGGGGTAGAAAAAGAGGAACTTTGGCTTCAGTTGTATACTTACCTGCAATAATGGGTATGTGGGCTGCCAGTTATGTGCTGAGGAAATTGGCAGGGAAATTGTAGCTCAAGGATTTTACGGAAAATCACTAATTGAATCTTTTTTTTAATAAACGTCTTTACTCAATCATTGTCTCTTCGTTTATAAATTTCTCTGGTATCTGTTTTTTTGCTTTTGCTCCTAATTTCTTAATATTTTCAGAACGTGAAATCAGATTTCCCTTTCCAGTTGATAATTTATTTACAGCATTCAAATAAATATCTTTTGATTTATCTAAATTTTTTCCTATATCATCCAAATCCGTTATGAATCCAACAAATTTATCATACAAAGCACCACCCTGTCTGGCAATTTCAAGAGCATTTTTGGTCTGATTTTCCTGCCGCCAGATAAAAGCAATTGTCCTTAGTGTTGCCAATAATGTACTTGGACTTACAATTACGATCTGCTTATCATAAGCATATTGATAGATCGTGTTGTCATGCTGCATAATTACTGCAAACACACCTTCTATAGGGATAAACAGCATCACAAAATCCGGTGAATTCAATCCCTTCAAATCTTGATAGTTTTTTTTATGTAGATCATCTATTTGTGATTTTATGGAAGCATTCAAAGCTTTAAGATAGCCCTGTTTCTGTTCTTCGGTTTCAGAAGAAACCATCCGCTCATAATGAACTAACGAAACTTTGGAGTCGACAATAACATGTTTATTTTCAGGTAATTTTATGACAAAATCAGGCTTGGAAGTAGATCCTTCTTCACTTTTTAATCCCATACCTTTAGCTTGGGCTTCATATTCAATTCCTTTTCTCAAACCGGATTCTTCCAGAATTCTTTCCAGTATCACTTCTCCCCAATTCCCCTGAATTTTAGATTCACCCTTTAAAGCTTTGGTTAGATTATTTGCATCATCACTGATTTTTTTGTTGAGTTTTTCTAAACTTCTTATCTGTTCAACAAGAGACGTGTGACTCATTCTATTTTTTTCGTTTGTCTGCTCTACTTTTGTTTCAAAATCTTTGATCTTTTCTTTTAATGGATTCAGAATTACATCCAGATTAGCTTTATTTTGCTCGGTGAATTTTTTGGTTTTTTCTTCCAGAATTTCATTTGCCAGATTTTTAAATGCATCTGTAAATTTTGCCTGAAGCTCTTCTAATTCTTTTTTCTGATCATTTAATTTTTCCTGTAAGTTTAAATTAACTGTATCTAATCTGGATATCTCTGAATGAGAATTTGTATTTTTTTCTCTTTCAATATTAAGTTCAGATTCTGTTTTTTGTAATTCTTTGTCCAACATTTCTACTCGAGTATCTTGTTTCCCTTTCTTTGAAAACAAGAATAATCCAATTATCGTGCCGCCTATAAAAATTCCTACAGCTAAATATAGTAATTCCATATATCCTCTCGACTAGATGTTATCAGCTAGCTTAATTTTACCCTGTAATTCTTTCTCTTCCAATATTTCCATTTCCGCTAACGCTTTATTAAGCAGAATAACACGTTCTCGGTATGGTATAAATGCACTTTTAAATCCATTGATTATTATATTCTTTATATCGGAATAATCCAAACCTAACTCATTGATCGCAAGCATATATTCTTCGGTAAGAGTAGTATCTGAGACTAAGCGATTATCCGTATTAATGGTAACACGCATTCCGTAATCAAGATAAAAGTTTAGCGGGTGTTGTTTGAGGCTGGGAACCGATTTTGTATGCATATTGCTCTTTAAACAAATCTCCAGTGGAATCCGATGGTCATTTACATAGTTCAATAGATCTCCATCTTCTATAAGTCTAGTCCCATGTCCAATACGATGAGTACCACAATAATGCAACGCTTCATGAATACTCTTGGGTCCATAAGCTTCCCCGGCATGAATTGTTATATTTATATTATTATTCAACGCAAGGTAGAAAGCTTCCATATGATCTTTTGCCGGATAATTGTATTCTGCACCTGCAAGATCAAAACCGATCACACCTTTATTTTTGTAGGCAACAGCCAGCTTTGCTAATCTTAATGATTTATCGGGATCCATATTACGGATTCCGCAAATAATAACTCCGGCTCTGATATTATATTTTTTCTCTGCTTCCCGCAATCCTTTAAGTACAGCATCCGAGATAACAGTTAATTTAAGTCCTTTTTGAGTGTGTAAAATGGGAGAATAGCGTACTTCTAAATATCTTATATTCTCTTTTGCTGCATCTTCGGCAAGTTCAAAAGCAGTTCTAATTAATGCATCTTCTGTTTGCATAACACTTAAAGTTATATCAAATGCTCTTAAATATTCATCTAAACTTTTACAGTCTTCATCACAACAAATTATTTTTTTTAGTTCTTCTTCTGTGTCAGCAGGGAGCTTGACCTTTTGTTTTTTTGCAAGATCAAAAATTGTAGAAATTCTAATTGATCCATCCAGGTGAACATGTAGATCTGTTTTTGGTAATTTTTCAATAAATTCTCTTTTTAGTTTCATATAAAACTCCACTATATTTTAATAATATACATTTTCTAGTTTTAAAATATTATAATTCCCATTTATCATAACTAATTATGTTCTTTAATTCATTTCTCTTCTTACTTTGTGCAAACACTTTTACAGCCTTTTCATATAATGATTTCTTTTCTTTTGGATAACCAAATGGGCTTAGAGCTACAATTCTAATATTTTGGGGAATCTCAAGAATCTCACGTACTTTCTGTTCGTTAAAAGCAGCAAGCCAGCAGCTTCCTATTCCGTGATTCCAGGCAGAAAGCATCATCTGTTGAAAAGCAATTGTAGTATCTACAAGATAATAATTTTGATCGTTCATCGTTCCACTCTTTGCTGGATCAGCACAAGCAACAATAACTATAGGAGCATCTTTGATAAAAAAATTAACTTTACTGATCATCCCGCTTCTAAGGGCTAGATCTTTTATTAAATCTTTATCTCGGACAACTATAAACCGCCAACATTGTCTGTTTTGAAAAGATGGAGACAGCCGAGCTGCCTCCATCATGTTGTTCAAAATATCTTCAGGGATTTCTTTATCCCGAAAACTTCTTACACTTTTACGTGAAATTAATACTTCATCAAATTCCACTAAAATGAAACTCCAATTCCAGCATTAAATACAGAGTACTTACTTATTGTATAATCTGCATAAAGTTTCAATAGAAGCAAACTATATCTGATGCCAGCTGTTGCTCTGACTTCATTCTCACCATCAACATCAAATTTGATCTCTTGCTCTAAAGACACAATTTCATTATCTTGGTTAAGTGTCTGATATGTATAATCATATTCAGCAGTAACATTTGTCTTATCATAACCTACACCTGTATAAAGTGTCCACATCAGAAGTTTCTTACTTACTTCGAGATTAGCATTGAAATTTGTAAATGTTAAGATGTCGCCAACATAAAGATTTTGGAAGGCAACCTGAGCTGCTATATCAATTGGAATAAGTGGAATGTATTGGCTTACACTGTGCTTCAAACCAACACCCCAGAATCCGAGATCACCAATATCTTTATTGATCTCAACTTTAGGGAAACCACGGATCATTATTTCATTTCCAAATGGTAATCCCAAATTAAATTGAGGCATTAAGAATGGAATAGCAGGAAGATCTGCTCCATTTGGTAAATCTATATCTAATTGAGCTGCATCTAAGCCCGGAATATCATCAAGAAGCGGATTATGTACAAAGGTAGCACCATCTTCACCAAAAACTGTTGCCGACTCCAACTCTTCATCCGCATAAAGATAGATAACCTCACCTGGATTTAATGGATCATCAATGAAAAGATTCGGTCTAATAGCAGTGAAAATTTTATCTTCATCAGGCACAAAAGCCAACATCATATTCACATTCAAACCAAAAGCGAAAGGCTTAAGAACCTTGGCTGTATTGAAAAGCCCAGTATTCATTGTTGTCCCAAATGCCGTAACCAAAGGTTTTACATACACTAAACCATTGTCTTCCCCAAATTGCTCCAGTTTCTCCTGAACACCAGCAAATAAAGCTGTGATCATAACTATTAATAATAAACTTAAAAACGTTTTTTTCATATTTCCTCCTTTAATTTTAAAAACTAACGTTTTTTTAATCTTGAATTTATTTCTGTTAAACTTTTTGAGATCTACTCTAAAAAGTCAATGCAAAACCCAAATTGCAATAGAAAGATACGATATTCCAAATACAAGAACAAAGAATTATATGTTTCTTCATCTGTTCCTCATAGTCACTTTTTTATGATGCTAAAGTTATTAGTACCACATAATTGTAGTCAACAAATAACTTTACAAAAAAGTCAAATGTAAATTTTCTGCTAACTTAAGATTATGGAGTTCAAAGATGTTTAAGAATAAAAAGATTTTGTTGGGAATTACAGGTGGGATCGCAGCTTACAAAGCAGTTGATCTTGCCAGCAAACTCACAAAAATGGGTGCTGAAGTAAAAACAGTTATGACTTCTCATGCTTGTGAATTCGTCAATCCCATTACGTTCAAATCTATCACACACCAACCGGTTATTACCAAAATGTTCGATGCTGAATCTGATATTGAGCATATATCACTTGCAGATTGGGCTGATCTGGTAGTTATAGCTCCCGCAACAGCAAATATAATTGGAAAGACAGCATCTGGAATTGCAGACGACCTTCTTTCTACAACAATAATGGCAACAACGGCTCCTATATTATTTGTTCCAGCCATGAATATTCACATGTATGAAAACCCGATAGTTCAGGAGAATATTACAAAGCTTACTAATTTGGGTTATTTTTTTATGGAACCAGAATTTGGAATTCTTGCCTGCGGTTATGAAGGAAAAGGACGTTATCCGATGAATGAAGAGATTGTTTTCAATATTACAACATATCTTAAATATACGAAAGACTTATCGGGTAAGAACATTCTTGTTACGGCTGGTGCAAGTCGTGAGATAATTGATCCGATGCGTTTCATCACAAATCATTCTACAGGAAAGATGGGATTAGCTCTTGCTCGAGCTGCACATATTAGAGGTGCAAATGTAAAATTCATACATTCATCGATTAGCATAAAGGTTCCGGAATACCTGGATTCTATAAAGGCTGTATCGGCAGAAGAAATGCATAATGCTGTTCTTAGAGAGTACCCGAACTTCGAAATCACATTCATGACAGCTGCAGTTGCTGATTACACACCTGCAAAACCTTCCAAACAAAAAATAAAAAAATCTGATGATCTAAATCTTGAATTAAAGAGGACCAAAGATATTTTACTAGAGATTGGTAAGAAGAAGACCAGTGATCAAATGTTAATTGGTTTTGCAGCTGAGTCAGAAAATTTAGAAAAAAATGCTCTCCAGAAGATCGAAAAGAAAAATTTGGATTTCATTTGTGCAAACAATCTGAATGTCTCAGGCAAAGATGAAACTGAAATACTGGTTTTGGGTAAAGGAACAGAAATTAAACTTATCGGTAGTAAATTTTCTGTAGCTCATCAAATCATTGATGTTATTTTAAAATCTACAAAAAAGTAAAAACATATGAAGAATAACGCTATCATTATTACAGGTGCAAATGGAAATGTAGGTTCTTATTTCGCCAATAAATATTGCGACATGGGTGAAAATTTGATCCTGATCATTCATAAGAGTGATCATCGTATAAAAGAAATAGTCAAAGATCATCCTGATAGAATCCAAGCCATTCAAGTAGATCTATCCGATTATTCAATTCTTAAAATCAAACTAGCAAAAGTTATTACCAAAACAGGTTGGAAGCCGGATCGTCTGATCCATACCGCAACAGCAAGAAGTAATGTTATAAAGTCACTTGCTGATTCCGATCCCGAACTTTGGAAAAATATAATTAATGCAAATCTTGTTGGAACATTCAACATTTTAAAGGCAACACTTAAATATTTCAAAGAGAATAATAATGGAAAGATCGTACTTTTCGGCTCTAATGTTTCACGTATTGGTCTTCCTAAAGGTACTGCATACGCAGCATCTAAGGCCGGTATTGCTAATATTGGAAGAACTCTCGCTGCTGAAGAAGCTGCCAGCAACATTATTGTGAATACTGTTTCTCCAGGACCTATCAAGATAGATGATAGCCAATTCTCAGAAAGTTACCGTAAATTCCGCCAAGAATATTATGAAGAAAAATTGAGAGAAATACCGCTTAAACGCTGTGCTTCTTTTCAGGATATTTTCGGGCTTTGTGAATTTCTCCTTTCCAAAGATAATTCTTACATTACCGGAGAGGAATTCTTTATAACCGGTGGCAAGATCTAATTAATGAAAAAATTATTCGCAATTGCCATTTTAGTTATTACAATCAGCCAACTTCTCATTGCAAAAGCTGAATATATTTTCTATCCGGCTCTTGGTTATTCCGATGAAACAGGAATCTATGCTGGAGGACTGGCATATCTGCGTTATGCCAGTATTAGGAATGATTCAACTTCCCAGAAAAACCTAATTTATTTTTCAACCGAAGTTAGTGAAAAGAAGCAATATTCAATTCTTTTAATGCCAAAAATCCATATTAATAATGGAAAATATACAATTTTGGCTAATTTAAAATTCAAACATTGGCCCAGCACATTTTATGGCATTGGGAATGAACATATTTACGGTACGGAAGAGCAATACACAAAACGAGAATTTGATATTGAACTTGAAATTATGAGAAAAGTAACAGAAACTTGGCGGACTACCCTAATTTATGAATTATCACATTTTCAAATAATAAAGTTGGAAGAAAACGGTTCACTTGCTAATGGAGATATACCAGGTAGTGAAGATAATTTAACTTCAGGGCTAGGATTTAGTGTAAATTATGATAAACTTGATTCGGACACATATCCGCAAAATGGGTGCCTATATAATTTCAAATCTGTTTTATTCTCGGATATTTTTACAAGTGATTATAGTTTCATTCGGAGTGAGATAGATCTTCGACAATATGTATCAATTTTTCCTAACCAGACATTAGCTTTTCAGGCTTATTTTTCAACAATTTCAGATGAAGTTCCATTCAATAAGATGTTTTATCTAGATGATAATATGCGAGCCATTACCGCCAATAAATTTATTGATAAACATTCAATTATCTTCCGAATTGAGAATAGAATATTTCCATGGTCAAATCATCTTTTAGAAAGATTTGGATTTGTAATATTTTTGGAAACAGGCGAAGTTACCGGTAGTATGGAAGAATTTTCACTGAATAGACTTAAACTCTCTTATGGTATGGGATTAAGAATCTCTTTTCTGATGAATGATAGATTAAATGTAAGACTTGATATTGGTTTTGGAGAACAAAATAAAAGCTTAAGTATAGGAAGTCGAGAGGAATTTTAATGCTTAAGAGATTAATAATTCCATTCATCGTTGTCATAAGCATTCAACTATCTGCCTTCGAGATCGGCGAGAAATTAACCTTCAATATCAAATACGGCATTATCAAAGCTGGAGAAGCAACGTTACAGATAAACTCCCATATTTATAAAGACTCAACCGAATGCTACAAAATAGAATCACTTGCAAAAACAAATTCTTTCTTCGATAATATTTACAAAGTCCGTGATCGAATTGAGTCGATCTGGGATAAGAACAAACTTGTAACACTTAGGTTCACAAAAAAATTACAGGAAGGATCTTACCGGCAATATAGAATCCATTTTTATTATCCTGAACTGAATTTTACGATCTATACAAAATTTGGACGTAAAACCAAAAAATTCAAAGAAAAGAGAATGGATATTCCTGCCAATACACAGGACATTTTGAGTGCTTTATATTACTTGAGATTACAGGAATTTACTGTTGGAGATACATTGACGATAAATGTAACCGCTGACGGCAGAAATTATCCTGCTGATGTAATAGTTCATAGAATAGAAGAAATGGAAACTATCTTTGGAGATAAAAATTGTTTTGTGGTTGAACCAATTCTAAAAGGGGATGCAATATTTAAACAGACCGGAAAAATTCTTGTCTGGCTAACAGCTGATGAACACAAGATCCCCGTGAAAATGAGCAGTAAAATTATTTTTGGAAGTTTTAAGGCAATATTAAAAGATGCAGAAAATATCCCTTACAAAAAAAAGTAGTTACTGGTACGATCTACCTGCTGAATTCATAGCTCAGCACCCAAAAGATAAACGCTCTGAAAGCAGAATGCTTGTCTTAGATAAAAAAACCGGGAAAGTTGTGCATGAGAAGTTTAGCAATATCATCGATCACTTGTTACCTTCAGATATTCTAGTTATTAATAATACAAAAGTTATTCCCGCACGTTTATTCGGGACAAAAAGTACCGGTGCTAAAGTTGAAGTATTTCTACTAGAGCAAAAAATTGAAAACCGCTGGGAATGTCTGGTAAAGCCGGGACGCAAATTGCAGATCGGTGCTGAAATCACATTCAATGAAAAGCTAAAAGCAAAGATAATTGAACACGCTGAAGAAGGTAGCAGAATTGTTGAATTTTATTGGAAAGGGAATTTCTGGGATATCTTAGAAGATATCGGGAATGTACCGCTTCCACCTTATATAAAAAGAGAATCAACTAACAAAGATAAAGAAACTTATCAGACTGTATATGCAGAAGAACGTGGCTCAGTTGCAGCACCAACTGCTGGATTGCATTTCACAAAATCGCTTATGCAGCAAATAAGAGAAAAAGGTATTGAAATTTTGGAAGTTGTTCTGCATGTTGGTTTGGGAACCTTTCGTCCTGTAAAAACTGATGACATAAAAGATCATATTATGCACAGTGAGCATTGCCAGATAACTAAGGAAGTTGCTGCAGAGATCAATCAGGCAAAGAATGATGGCAGACGAATTATTGCTGTGGGAACAACCACAACACGTACTCTGGAAAGTTTTGCTGAAAATGGTCATCTTAACCATGGTTCACATTGGACAAATATTTTCCTATATCCCGGAAAAGAAATTCAAATTATTGATGGATTGATCACAAATTTCCATATGCCGGAATCCACACTAATGATGTTGGTTTCTGCCTTTGCAGGTTATAATAACATTATGAATGCATACAAAATTGCTGTAGAAGAAAAGTATCGTTTCTTCAGTTACGGCGATGCTATGCTGATATTATGAGAAAACATAAATAGGAGATTTATTTGAACGATTTCAAACATCCATTATTCGATGAAATATTATTCTTTAAAAACTTAAGAAGTACATCCTTAAAAGCAGAAAGATTGATAAATTCCAATACAGCTCAAGGAAATTTTTTATGCCTGGCAGGAGAGCAATCTTCCGGAAAGGGACGAGGAAAAAATTCCTGGATATCACCAACTGGTGGGTTGTGGCTAACTGCTGCTCTTTATGGATTCAATTTTCAATCTAACATAACAATTTTTACTGGGATCTGCATTCATAAAACTATATCTGAGCTATTCCCTTCAATCTCCGATAAACTTAAGATCAAGTGGCCAAACGACATCTATTTGAATAATAAAAAAGTTTGTGGGATTCTTTCCAGTAATCTCAGCAATAAGAAGTATCACATTATCGGGATCGGCATAAACACTAACTTAGCAGAGCTCGATGAAATTTCGGTTCCAAATGCAACTTCACTGCAAATTGAATTAGATAGAACTGTGGATAATGAAGAAATATTAACTCGGATTTTTGACAATTTTGCTTCCGCTCTTCCCGGATTTGTGGAGGGAGAACTGGACGAAAAATATTTCAATAATCATTCATTATTGAAAGGACTTCACATTGAGTTGGATACAGATTACGATATTTTTAGAGGAAAAGCAAAAGGAATTGATAAAAGCGGTGCTTTACTTATTGAACTCAAATCCGGAATGATACAACCCTTTTATGCGGGAAGCATTATAGGCTGGGAAAAATAATAAAAGGAGTAAATATGCAAATCAAAATCGATGATATAATAATAAACGTGAGTAATCCGAATTTAAACATTGTACAAATAGCCAAAGAAAATGGAATCATCATTCCTGCACCTTGTTTTAATACTAACAGGGAGTTTGGCTGTTGTAATGTTTGTGCAATAGAGATTAATGAAGTGATCCAATATGCCTGTTGCACAAAACCACTAGATGGCATGAAAATAATCTTCAAGCGGGATGACCTTGATACATTAAGACGCGTGAGAATAAAAGAATACGCCTTCAATAAACAACATAATATCAAGAATGATACTTGCTGTTCAGATAGTAGTTGTGGAACTGAATGTGGTTGTAGCTAATACAATCATATTCAACAAGATAACAGAAATTTTCAACATAGAGACACGAGGACACCTGTCTTCGCTAAAGCTGCACCAAGGCAGGCAAAGAACACAGGAAGGAGGAGATAAATGGATGATCTGAAACTTGTAGATATAACTCCGAATAACGTAATGGAGCATGGTTTATTCTGTATAAAAAATGTGAAGAATCCGGAATTTGCTTTAAAGAAGAACTGGTTCCTGCAGAGCTATAAAGAAGGATTAACAATTAAAATCCTTTATAACGATGATGGGAAACAGATCGGTTACATCGAATATATTCCTGCCGAATTTGCCTGGCGTCCAATTGATGCACCCTGTTATATGTTTATTCACTGTATGTTCATTTATGCCAAAAAGGATAAAGAAAAGGGTTATGGTTCATTTCTGGTTAAAGCATGTGAAGAAGATGCGAAAAGGCAAAACATGAAAGGTGTGTGCGTGATGACCAGCAACGGAACATTCATTGCAAACAAACAATTGTTCATCAAGAATGGATATTCTCAAATTGATAAGCTGGAACGTTATGAACTAATGGTGAAGAAATTCGATCCTGATTCACAGGATCCGCAATTGATTGACTGGACGAAGGATCGAGAGAAATATCAAGGTTGGAATCTACTCTATGCTGATCAATGTCCCTGGCATCATAGATCTGTTGAAGCTCTTAAAGAAGTAGCCAAAGATGCTGGAATAGATCTAAAGATCAAAAAGATCACAAACTGGCAGGAAGCTAAAAAAGCTCCATCAGGTTTTGGTGTTTTCAGTCTTTTGCACAATGGGAAACTACTGGAAGATCATTATCTTAGTGCGACACGTTTTAAGAACATTTTGAAGAAAGAATTAAAATTAGATATTAACAAAAGAGCAGATCACTGATCTGCCCCTACGCTTTTCCACTTATACCCTTATTCGCTTACACGCACTAAAATCCCAATCTCAACCCAGCTACAAAATTACGTCCGGCTGCTGGCCAGTAATAATTTGCTCCACTCCAGTTTTGTCCACCCCACGGGTCATAATAACCGGCAGTTTCATATTCTTCATCTAGAATGTTATTTACTCTCAGATTCAATTGCAGATCGGTTTTACCAAAGAGTTTTGCGATATTAATAACTGCACCAACATTAAGCACTTTAAATGGGTCGATTGTACGATCTTCATTTTCTGTATTATCCAGATATTGTTTCCCAACATATTGCATTTGAGCAAAAAGATTTAAATTACCATTATTATATGCAAGTTTCCCATTACTAATAACACTTGGGAATCCAGCAATCGTATTACCGGAAAGATCAATTTCTTCTCCCCAATCATACATTATAAATTCTTCGAAATAATTATCGCTGTAACTGAAATTACCGGATAATTCCAGATAAGCAGGTAATTGTGCTTTTGCAGAGAGTTCCACACCTCTATGTACAGTTTTGTCGGCGTTCCCTCGGATTGGACTTCCTTCATCATCCGCACCACCATAAGCTACGATCTCGTCAGTAAAGTTCATCCAATATAGATTTGCTTTCAAATCCCAAATTCCACCTGTGTAGCCAATCCCCATTTCATAATCCAGCAATTTCTCCTCTTTCACATAAGGATCACTCCAGTTGATATTTTCAACATTTTCATCATCAGTAAATACAGTATCTGCTACGGCAAAGAGAGGTGATACACCCAGATCATCCGGTCCGTCCCATGTATCATAAAGTTCGCTGTCTGTAGGTTCTCTTTGAGAAACCGATATGTTCCCATAAATATTGAAATTCTCATTCACATTATAATTAACCCCAAATCTTGGATTAAAGAAATTGTAATCCACTTCATAGGCATTCAGGAATTCTCCGCTGAAATTACCTGATTCCAGCTGTTCAAAACTGTAATTTATGTGTTGGAAATAAAGATTTGCCATAATTGACAGGTTATCGATTGGCTTGAATATTTCATTCACATATACAGTTAAATATTGTTTCTCCCCAATATAATTGTAATAATTCTGACCACTGTCATAATCTATGCTAAGCGTGTCGGCACCAATTACTTGCGTTATCTCTCCCCAATGATCACTATCGAATAAACTAAGATACGTTCCTGCTGTAAAAGTCCCTTTTTCATGATGTAAATTGTATTGTGAAACCCAGCCATAATGATTTTTAGTTACCCATTTCTGACGGATAATATCAGCCTCATCATCATTATCTTCCGCGACAAGACCGTGTTCCCAAAGATTACGACCTTCTTTATACTGCTCGTAGAAACCATTCCCACGGATGTAGAAAAATGAGTTTTTTATATCCGATCTTTCATTCAGTAAATAACTATTATGCAATTCAAAATGAGGTTGGGAAAAATCATCTACATAATTCTCGTATGTGTATGGATTGTGCTGATGGTTCTCTTCCAGTTGCCAATCTCCAGATGCTTCCCAGGCTGCATGTGTAAGCTCATGTCCTGTATAAAAATTAAGTTCTGTAATCGATCTCTCACCCATTCTGGAAAGATTTGTAAAAACAGACCAGAGCTCGGAGGCTGAATTATCCCGATAACCATCGGAAGCAATTTTTGAAAATCGGATATTTGTACTATATTTTCCAAACTTTTGGGCAGTTTTTATTCCAACTTTATAAGTATTATAACTTCCAAAGACACTAAAAAACTCTGTTTTATTTTCTTTAACAAAAGTAGAAGTCTGCATATTTAGTGAACCGCCAAAAGTGGAAATCCCATAAAGGGAACTTCCCACACCACGTTGAAATTGTATATCGGATGTACTCTCTGCAAGATCCGGCATATTAACCCAGTAAACATTATGATCCTCTGGGTCGTTAAGCGGGATCCCATTTATCATCACACCAATTCGCTTTTGATCGAAACCACGGATTTTAAGATATGCATTCCCTACCAGACCACCTGCATCAGAATAAGCATATACTCCCGGAACATCTTCCAGCAACATTGGAATTTCCTGCCCAAAATTGTTTTGAAGAACCTGTTCCTGAGCCAGATTTGTAAAAGTAACCGGTGTTTCACGATCTTTTGCTTTTGTGGCTGATACTTTCAACCCTGAAATATTCTGTGGTTTTTTTGTAAGCTGCATATTCAGAACAGATGTATCAAATGGATTATGTTCCACAACTCTTTTTTCATAACCGATTCGTTCAAAGACAATCTTGAAAATTGCTGGTTTAATGAAGTTCATCATATATTGTCCATCCGCATTCGATGTTGCTGACAAGTTTATACTTTCAACATACACACTAACTCTGTCTATTGGTTCTCCTGTTTGTGAATCGGTAATTTTCCCTATTAATTGATCAGCAAAAGCCAGACTGCTGATAACAATTAATCCAATTAAAATACAAATAACTTTTTTCATTTTTACTCCTTTTTATATTTTTTCCTACTCTTAAAATAACAAAAAACCACATCCCAGCGAAATACCGGAATGTGGTTTATCTAATAAACTATCATTTTCTTCATATTTCCTCCACCGGCATTATCCGGATCAGGTTCAAGGGTATATTCTCAGCTTTAGTATAACTACTTCAGCACCCCTAAATCAGATTACTTAATTTTCTAAAGATCTTATGAAGGAAAAAATCTTCATCTTGTTTTTTGTGTCAAAGATTTTCTCACTTTTTAGAAATAATTTGACTTATTAACCTCAAGATCGAATTTCAATAATTGGATAACAGGGGAGCCAAAATAAATGGCTGAGAAGTGAATATCACTCAACCCTCAGACTTATCGGATAATGCCGAAAAAGGAGTTGCACTTGGAATTTGAATTAACTGTAGATTATAAAACAATCTTGAGTAAATTAGATTGGTATGTCTTTTTCGGAATTTTGCTTTTAACCTTTTCATCTGTAATTTACGGACAATATTTAAAAAAGAAGAAAGGAAAATCCTTCAATAATAATGAAGTTCGCTTTTTAGATCTATTCTTGATGGGAAGACAACTAACTCTTCCAATGTTCGTAGCAACCCTAGTTGCCACCTGGTATGGTGGAATATTTGGTGTAACAAAAATCGCCTTTGAGCAAGGAATATTTAATTTCATAACTCAAGGCGTTTTCTGGTATATCTCATACATTCTATTTGCATTTTTCATTGTGCATAAAGTTGCAAAATATAAAGCTATTACACTCCCTGACCTAGTAGGAAAAATGTTCGGACCAAGTGCAGGAAAGCTGAGTGCAGTTTTCAATTTTTTCAATGTATTGCCAATTGCCTACGTTATTAGTTTAGGGCTTCTCATACAGGCATTATTTGGAATTTCATTTCTTCAAGGAATGATCATTGGCGTCACAGTTGTAATTCTTTACACACTTTATGGTGGTTTCAGAGCTATTGTTTTTTCTGACATAATCCAATTTTTTGTAATGTGTTTGGGTGTTTTTTTAATTCTTTTATTTTCATATAAACTATTTGGCGGAATAAGTTTTTTAGAAGCAAATCTGCCTGCTGCTCATTTCACACTTACCGGAGGAGAGGGAATTGCAACTACACTGGTTTGGGGATTCATAGCCCTATCCACTCTGGTTGATCCCAATTTTTATCAGAGAGTTTTTGCTGCTAAAAGCACTAAAGTAGCAAAAAGAGGTATCTTGATCTCTACAATTATCTGGATACTATTTGATATTTGTACAACAGTTGGTGCGATGTATGCCAGGGCAGTAATTCCGGAAGCAGCTTCCGATAAAGCCTATCTGATCTATGCCCTTCAAATATTACCGGATGGGATTAGAGGATTAGTTTTAGCGGGAATTTTAGCCACGATCCTTTCAACTTTAGATTCATATCTTTTCATTGCAGGAACTACTGTTTCTTATGATATGATGCCAAAAAAATGGAAAGGTAAAGTATCTCTTTATCATTTAGGAATAATCTTTGTAGGAATACTGGCTATTCTAATGGGCATCGTATTTGAAGGCAATATTAAAGCTGTCTGGAAAACACTGGGAAGCTACTCTGCCAGTTGTTTGCTTCTTCCTGTTCTTTACGGATATATTTTCCCCGGAAAGATAAAAGATCATCAATTTGTTTTTTCCAGCATTTTGGGTGTTATAACTGTAAGTGTATGGCGAAATATAACCTTACCTGGCTTCTGGCAGAATGTGGATGAACTGTATATGGGAATTGTGGCTACGTCGTTTGGATTAGCAAGTTATGGTCTTGTTTATAAATACATTCTAAAAAAATAAAGGTTTCTATTAAAAGAAAAAAGCGCTAACCAATGGTTAACGCTTCTATTTGGTACCAGAGGCCGGACTTGAACCGGCACGACCCAAAGATCGAGGGATTTTAAGTCCCTTGTGTCTACCAATTCCACCACTCCGGCAAGAACTTGAGTCACTAAGAACGCACATATGGAGGCGACACCCGGATTCGAACCGGGGATAAAGATTTTGCAGACCTTTGCCTTACCACTTGGCGATGTCGCCAAAATTCAAAATGGAGCGGGAGACGAGATTCGAACTCGCGACAACCACGTTGGCAACGTGGAGCTCTACCACTGAGCTACTCCCGCATCATATTGCGGATTATACTAAAAAAAACTATTGCTCTTCGGCAAAGAGTAAGGGCGTATTGCCATACGCCCCTACAAATA
>JAGLPW010000082.1 GCA_023137125.1 Candidatus Cloacimonadota bacterium
GGTATTGAGACATTGGTTAAATGAGCTACTTCAATTAATCCCGTATTGTCAAATAACGAGAGTGATGTATCCACCGTTTCTTTCATTCTGATATGCAAATTCTCTAAATTCGATCCGGGAAGTTGTGAAACATCTAAAAGAATTGAATAAATTTGCATTCCACCCGGAAACTCGGAAGAATAATATATTGTCTGTAATCTGGAATCCATATCATAAGTATGCAGTGGATAGTCAAATTCATAAGTACCGGAACCTATCTCATAAGTTGTTAAAGCCGCTCCGTAAGTAAGTGTAGCAGATCGTGAACTGGAAAATGTATTTGAAAAACTTCCTCCCGTAACTATGCCGTCTACTCTAAAATAATAATCTGCATTTTGTATGGTTGCCGTAGGTTTTATACACCATTCATATTCAAAACCGGTAACTACAGGAAATGTCCCACTAAAATTTGACGTAGTCTCATACATTTCACCACTTGCTTGATTTGTTGTTTCATTCGTAAGAAAATCGCTGGGTGCGGGATCACCATCATCGAAATAATTCGATAAAGATAATACAAAATGATTTGATGAACCATCAGTGGTAATATCAACCCAATTGATTTCATCTAAACTATACTGTAAATTCGCAGTATTCAGACCCGCTTCTTGTTCTGCGCTTCTGTTTGAAAGATCGAACCTGATGCGAATATTTGCATCGGAATTGATAGTGATTCCTGTATCTTCATCGGCTATCCAAGTTGCATTTACTTCATCACCGTCATCATTTCGCCAACGATAATGATCTTGTACAATTATCGCACTGGCAAATAAGCTGGAAATCGATATAACCATAATCATTAAAACAATAATTTTTTTCATTTTTTTTCTCCTCAGAGTCGGCTTTCGGTTCTTTTTCCGAAAACGATCTCCATTTTTTTTGTTATTTCATTAATATCATTTTCTTTGTTTTGGAATAATCATCGGTTTTTAATTTATAGAAATAAATTCCTGATGAAACAGGTTTGTTTGTTTGGTCTGTTCCATCCCAAACTATTGAAGATTGGCTATTGAATATTGAAAATTGGCGGATTTTTTGCCCTTTCAGATTATAAATTACGAACTCTGTGTTTTTCGTGCTCTCATTGGTTAAAGAAAAAGAAATCGTTGTGGAAGGATTAAACGGATTTGGGTAATTGCCGATTAGTTCAGTTTTTGAAATAACATCATTCCCAACGCTTGTTCCGTTGTAAGTAAAAATGATCTCAATAATTTCAGAAGTTCCATTATCATACACAGCAGATACACCTGCCGTGTAGGTTTGCCCGTTAACCAGGTTTGTGAAATTGTATTGAGTTCCTATGATGTTATCAAGAAATGTAGAATTAAGATAAACATCATATCCGGTAAGATCATCTGATACAGGAGCATTCCAGATGAAAAATCCAGTTGCTTCATCTACAAACAAGTCAGTGGGTGGAAGTGCAGAATTACCGATGAAAATATTATCAATTTTCCAGGAATTAATATTATAAGCATCTTCACCATGAGCTGTAAATCGAACTTGGAATATATTATCAAGAGCTAATTCTGAAATATTCCAACTTTCAGAAATCCAGTCAAAATCCCCGCCTGTGTTATTATAATTAGCGATCAGGTTCCAAGTGTCTCCATCATAAACTTCTATATCCATTTCTTCCAAAGTATCTTCAGAAGCACTATCAAAAAATATATCATACTGAATATCTATAGATGTAAGTCCGATTCCGTCCAATTCATGACTATATATAGTCTGGGAATAATCAGTTCTGTTTGACCAGACATATACCAATGAGGGTTCTGGGTTTCCATACGAAGAACTGACGAACCATTCCGAGTAAATTATCGGTTCCGGCAGCCACATATTTGCATACATATTACCTGAACTCCAATCTTCTGTAAACGGCAATTCCAACGAATCGATGTCAATAATATCAACTGTGCATTGCGCTTCTAGTGGATCGGAAGTTCCGCTATCATATACAGCAACTATGTTATACTCATAATTATCGTAACCAAGATCAAAATCATAATATTCGGTATTGATTATAAGCTCATCGTTTAATAATTCACTGTTTCGATAAACATTATAACCAAGGAAGTCTCTTGTTTCACGCAAACTAACATTTCCTTGAGAATCTCTATTAACTACCTCATCCAATAAATCTCTGTTAATTTTCACCCGTTGAGATTTTTTTACCTTCACAATTGCTGGTTTATAAGTTTGTAATTCTGAACGATCATAAGTTATAAAAGCTTCATGGATAGAAGTACAGTTCATACCCCAGGAACCTATATCAGCGAAACCGTCGATATGATTACCAAAAAAGGTCCTTCCGTATTCATATGTATCGTCATCTCTTCCGATGTAAGGACCATAAGCATCTACTGCAATAGTGTTAACGAGAAATGTTCCGGAAGTAATTTCAATATCATCAATATCAATTGTGTTCCAAGCTTCAGGTACAACCGTAATTGGATAAGGACCTCCCAGAACAGTGGAAAAATCATCGCCAATTATCCAGATTTCCATATTCTGAGATTGACCACCTGCTCCTTCACAATAGAAACGGACTTGTTCAATTGTACAGGGGTAAACGGCAGGTTGGAATTTAACTGCCAAACCAGAACCGGCATTACCGTTAGAAATACCACTCTCAATAGAATCGTCATGATAATAAAGCCAACCATCTTCCATCGGAATAGGTTTTTCCCAATCCAGAAAGATATTATTTTCACCGATCAAGTTATATTCCAGAAATGCTGGAGGCCAAAGATCATCGATATGATTTGGGAAGTTTCCTAAATATTCAAATGTGTCCTGAGGTTGCACGATCCATTCTGAAAACCTTTCCTCAGTGCCGGCAGATTCAATCCAATTAGTATTACCCATAATCATATGAGGTTTTCTAACCAATGTGTGCTCTGATGTAGCTTCAGGAATACCGGCAACATCCCAACCAGAACCGGGATTATCTTCGGGGATACCGATAACATCCAGCAATATCCACGTGTTGCTGCTAGTATTGTATTCCAATCCGCGAGCATCATTTCCTGTGAAATGAACAACGCTAGGATAGCTGAGTATTTCATCTGCAACTGCCTGCATAACTGGATCTGCTTCGTCGGTTACAATAACCCAGGTATCTCCAGAATTTAGAGATATTCCTGCAGGAAAAGTGTGCAGAAATTCCCAACCTCCACCATTAGCAGATTGATTAATCCGATAGTTATCAAGTTCAATAACATCTCCTGATCCGTTATAGATCTCAAGAGCTTTATTGTTTCCGCTTCCTTCGATATATTCGGAAAAGAATACCGTCGATAGACCGGGATTTGAATCATAAACCATTAAAACGTCAAATTTGAAAAACTTAGCGGAGATGCTGCCTTCGGTTGAGTATCGGAATTCAAGATAAACATCTGACGGATCAGCATAGTTTATGGGATTAAAAGTAAAGACTGCATGCACTCCAAAGAAGCTGTCTGATGTATCTTGAAACCACAGTTCCTCTTCATAATTTTCCGGGTTAGTTCCACCTGAATATGTTCTTAAGCTTGCTTCACCAACACTATAAGCAGTTTGGAAATTTCTATAATAATCTACTGTAACAAATGTGAGATCTGTGCAATCGAGTGATGGTGTGAATAATCCTACATCAAAAATTTGATCACCATTATCTTCACTGTTTGCTTCCACATAATTGGCATCTGCTCCATAGAAATAACTTCCACTATTTGTCCAAGTCCATTCTCCATCAGTTCCGTTGTATTGAACCTGCATCCAACCTGCAGGAATTCCATTATCAAAGAATTCGAAATATGGAAGTGAGTAAGCCACACTAATAAATAATAGTACAAGTACTATTAAAATAACTCTTTTTTTCAATTTTTATTCTCCTGAAATTTATTTTTCTCAAACTACACCAGACCTTCTTTATACATAGCAGGGAGCAGATCGGAAAAGTTTTTATTACTTCATTAAGATCATTTTCTTAGTTTGAGCAAGTTTTCCAGCTTTCATCATATAGAAATAAATTCCACTTGATATTGTTTTTCCTGAATCATCTTTACCGTTCCAAGGGATATTATGGTAGCCGGCTTCAAGGTTCCCACTGACCAATGTACACACTTTTTCACCCCTAATGTTATAAATGATCAAAGTCACATTTTGATTTTCATGAAGAGCGAATTTAATCGTGGTGTATGGATTGAATGGATTGGGATAGTTGCCCTGAAGTTTGGTTATCAGTGGTATAATAAGATTATTATTTACATTTGTAACCTCGACAACTGCATCAGCAGAAAGTTCAGATTCCCAGTTACCATCAAAAATAGCTATTATATTGTATGTATATTCTCCAGTTGGAAGACCTGGATCAGTATAGTTTGTGCCGATAATATTTGTGGCAATCTCTTCTCCATCACGATAAACAGAATATCCAAAAAGATCTCTGCCTGTGCTAATTGCATCCCAGGTAAGTATCACATTCGGTTCAACGAAAAAAGCTACTACATTTTGCGGAACAGGTAAAATGATCTCAACACTGACTAAATTGGAAGGATCGGATTCACCTCCATCATATACCGCAGTTAAATAATATTCATGCGCTCCTGGTTCTACGCCTGAATCCGTATAGGAGAGAATAGCTGGATCAGTAATATCAGCAATTTCAACATTATCTTTGTATACTTTGTATCCGGTGAGATCACGAGTTTCATCGGTATTGAATTCTGAGCTTGTTATTTTAACAGATTTTATTGAAGTTTCATTTCTTTCTTCTCTATGTGATAAAATGACATCATCTGCTGGAGTATCCCAATTTAGAAGAACATCATTGAATGTTTGAATTTCCGCTATCAAATTAACCGGCGGTATTATCGGCTGATATGTAAATTCAAAATCAAAGATTGTCGAAGTGCCATCCTCATAAACAGCCGCTACACCGGCAATATACGATTGCCCATTTTCCAATCCTGTGAATTGGTATTCATTATTTATTACATTATCCTGTAAATCATTATCAAGATAAACATCATAACTATTAGGATTTTGTATTACCGGAGCATCCCATATAAATAGTCCGGTAGTCTCATCTACAGATAGATTTGATGGTGGCTCAAAGTAGATTGAATATGTAAACTCATAATTAATTGTTGCTGAAGTTCCATCATCATAAACTGCTGCTACACCGGCAATATATGTTTGTCCATTTTCCAGACCAGTAAATTGATATTGGGTTTCAGTGACTGTATCCAATAATATTCCGTCTAAACAAACTTCGTAGCCGTTTGGTATGTTGCCTGTTGGAGCATTCCAGGTAAAAAGTCCGGTTGCTTCATCAACCATTAGATCTGTTGGTGGAAATATAGTGGTCTCAGTAACCTCAACATCATCAATAAACACCCATTTCCAGATCTGATATCCCGACTGGAATGCTCTGCCGTTCAGTTTTATCCAGAATGGTCCATCTTCTGTATTATATGAAGTAAGATCTACTTCCACAAATATATATTGATCTGCCGGGCTGGTGACTGGCATATCCCAAATAGTTGTTGTCCAGGTTGTAGCTCCGGCTTCTTTGATATCTACTGTAATATCATTTGTCGTATTATCACGAACGAGATACCAAAAAGAAAGGTTTGGATCTAAACTCGCTTCCAAACGGACATGAATAGATGAAGTTTCCATTCCACCATAAGCTGTATATCTGGCAGATTGAGCACCCGTGTAGGGCCAACCCGGTGATGCTGTCACGCTTCCTTCGGCAGTCCAGTTTGATAAATCTCCTTCAAAATCTTCTGTAAAAGGCAAAGCATGCGATGCTTGCATTGTGGTGAAACTCCAGATATATCCAGGTACTTCTTCGCGGGTGGAGTTTCTTCCTATAATCTGCCAGTAGTATGTTGTATTATTTAACATTGTACCAGGATCATAAACAGCAGTAGTGGCAGTGGCATTATTAACAACTAACGTTGATGGTGGATAGGTTGTATCTAATATCAGATCATAGGTTTCGGTACCGTTTGCAAATGTCCAGCTCAGGTCAGCCTCTACAGACACATCGTATGTTTCATCGGCAGGATCAGGATTAGAAGCAATGCCAAGTGTGCTGCCGATCGGGAAGAATTGGTAATAATCATTATCCGTGTAACTCGTTTCACCATCGTTAAATACGTAATTTGGTGAGCTATCCAATTGAACAGCATTTGTGTTGTTCTGCTGAACGCCAACAGTTGCAGATCCTGTGCCTGTATCGTCAAAAACATTACAATCGACAAGGTAAACACTATTCGTCGTCTCTTCCAGTACTACTGCAAAATATGACCAGTCATAAGAACTGTATTCAAAAGCATGATGTCTGATCCAAAACTGTCTATCCGGAGCCGTGCCGAAAGTTTTGACATAAATCCGGCCAAACATAGGCGGATCAGTGGAGAATTCATCCCAGAAACAAGCGATCGTATTATCCGGTAAATCTGCTGATGGTAAACTTACATTATCATTGGGTGGTGTGCCGGTCACACTTGTGTCGAAAGTGATCAGTCCATTCAAACTAAATTTGAATTCGGTTACCGGGGTATTGTAGAATTCAAAATCAAAGGGAATCGAGTGAACTTCGGACCAAATATTTTCATCCGCAGAACTGTGAAAAAGTTCTACCCATTCTCCTCCGAAGGTATTATCCCCATCTGTATTCAAGCCACCAGGATTTCCATTGTTAATCGACGTGGTTATCTCGTAACTTTGAGCAAACAATATTACTGGGCAAAATAAAATAAATACAACAATTAAACTTAAATATTTCCCGTAATTTTCTCTAAACATATAATTCTCCTTTGTCTTTATTTTCATTAGATTTTACTTTTTTTTTCATTTGAAATAATTTATTTTTCTAAATCCAATCCAAATAATAGTTTATTAGGATTTATTACCGGTGTATCAGTTAATGCCTGAATATCATTTATTGTCTGTGTATCCTTGCAAGTAGAATAAAACATGATCAAAGTTTTACTGAATTTCTTAATTTGTTTTGCTGTTGATTTTCCTTCTATCTTACCACTGAGATAAATATTCATGATCACAATATCAGGTTCTAGCATTTTCACTTTTTTTATTGCTTCCTCTCTAGTTGATACAGTTGCAACTATTGTATGTCCTGAATTTTCTAACATCAATTGAAGATCGTCAGCTATTATCTGCTCACTTTCAGCAATTAAAATTTTAGTTTTTTCTTTCATATTAAATTTTTATAAAGCAATTTAAATGCCAAACGATTGTGAGATGTTAATTTAGAGACTTCATAATGTCATTAACTTGTTTATAGTCAGGAAGTTACTGATTAGCTGATCTCATACTATCTTTCGTGAAAACGTATATTGGTTATGGAATAATAACTAATTATGACACATTACTGTGTCATAATTAGATTTTGAAATATTGGTTTGGAAGTTACAATTGTATAATTTAGAATAAGCTATAGTAACGTAACAACTAAGTGTTATTTGTTACAAGGATGTGTCAATGGTGTTCCGATTTGAATCGAGAACCGGAGCAAAGCAGATACCAGCGAAGTAAGTTTGATAGAAACTAGTTTTATTCAGATTTACCGGTTTTCTTTAGTAATCTGTAAACCTGTGTTCTGCCAAGTTTACCCAGTTCACTTGCTTTCTGGATGCTGCTATCTGAGGATTCCATCAATGCCGAGACATAATTCGAATCGAGCTTATTGCCCACGTTGATCTTATACAATTGATATTCTTCCCAAACCAGAGGAAGCTTTTCAAAAAAAGAAGAATCGGTATGATTATTAGATTGAGCAAAAAGATCGATATTTAATATTTCTTCTGTGGAAAGTAAAACTGCTTTTTCAATTTCATTTTCCAATTCTCTGATATTTCCCTGCCATTCGCAAGAAATTAAATAATTAAGAGCATTAACGGAGATACTCTGAATTTTTTTATTAAATTTCTTATTATATTTCCTGATAAAATGACTGACGAGAATGGGAATATCAGATTTATGATCTTTGAGAGCAGGAATTTTTACCCTGATCACATTCAACCGATAAAAGAGGTCTCTTCTGAATTTATTTGATTCGATCAGTTCTTCAAGATTTTTATTTGTGGCAGAAATGATTCTTACCGTAACAGGAATTTCTTTAGTACTTCCCACTGGAGTTACTTTTCTTTCCTGGATCACACGTAAAATTTTTGCCTGCAACGACAAATTCATATCTCCAATCTCATCGAGGAAAAGAGTTCCATTGTTAGCTTGTTCGATTTTACCTTTTTTGTTTTTAATAGCTCCTGTAAATGCACCTTTTGTATGACCGAACAATTCGCTTTCCAAAAGATGTTCCGGTATTGCCGAACAATTGATGGCAATAAATGGAGAATCACATTTAAAATTTCGATGAACTCTTCTGGCTATAAGTTCTTTCCCACATCCTGTGGGCCCTGTTATCAGCACATTAACATTATGCTCACTGATGATATTGATCAGAGAAAATACTTCTTTCATCTCTTCACTGATGCCGATAATAATCGGTTCATCTTTAATTTTTTCATCCGTTGCAATACATTCGATATCTTTTAATTGTTCTTTTTGAAAATCCTCTTTTTCAATTTTTTTTGTTTCCTGCAAAATGTCATCTTTTAATTGATAATATTTTTCCTGAACTTCATAAGCTTTTTTAAATTTTCCAGAATCAAAATATATTTCCTTCATTTCTATTAAAATTTCAGGTTGGTTTTTCTTCATATTGTTATCTTCGGAAATCTTGAGTGCAATGCTCAAATTTTCTAAAGCCTTATTATATTTTTTTATTCTTTTATAAACTTTTCCGATGTTCAAATAAATGGTTGCTCTTAGATAGTATTCTTTAACATCTTTATAAGATTCAATGGCATTATAAAAATATTTTAAAGCATCTTCATATTTTTCCTGCTTGTAATAAATCTCTCCTATATTATTTTCGCTTATTCCCTGTCCGAAAAAATAATTATCCTTTTTTTGAATTTTTAGAGCTTTAAAAAAACTTTCCAATGCAGCATCGTAATCATCCAGAAAATAATAGGTAATTGCTGTGTCATTTATAGTTCCGGACATCAAAGTTTTATTATCGAGTGATTCATAAATATCAATTGCTTTGAAATTATATTCCAAAGCTTTATCGTACATTTTAGAATCATTATAGCAGCCGGCGATATCGCGTAGTATTTTTGCAATATTCAACTTATCTGATATTGATTGATAAAATTTCAGAGCATAAAAAAGAAATTCCAGAGCTTTTTCGATATTACCTATATTATAGAAAATTCTGCCGATATTTGCTGCAGAGTTTATGTGAGACTTCAGGTTTTCTTTTTCTGATGTTGCATTGAATGTTAAGAAAAAATATTCTAATGCTTTTCTGTTATTATATAAAAGGCCGTATTTTACACCGATCTCATAATAGCTTTGAATTATTTTATCTTTATCACCGGATCTTTCAAAGCTTTTTAAAGCTTTCAGGTATGAATTTATTGGCTTTGAATTAGTATCTGCTGTGAAAATTTTACTTATTTGTTCGTTTTTTTCTTCACTCATATTATCCTTCAATATCTTTTCATATTAGATATCAATTTCAACATCTAATAATTTGCTTACTTCAATATCGGAAGTGAGTTGTTTTTTTGTCTAATGATTTTTTATTACATTTGGAAGTAATGTGATTTTTTGATGATAAAAGTATATGTTAAATTCTCTTACTTAAAACTGGATCTAAGGTTTTTTATGAATGAATGAATTTATACATTGCGAAGACAAATTTCGTAAAATAGCAATAAAAAATGCCATCCTGCTTAGCAAGATGGCTTATATTTGGCTCACTCAGGCGTAGTTCCTGAACGAAGAATGGTGGGCCCAAGAGGAATCGAACCTCTGACCGTCCGGTTATGAGCCGGAAGCTCTACCA
>JAGLPW010000083.1 GCA_023137125.1 Candidatus Cloacimonadota bacterium
GGTGCAGATTTCTTCCTCAATCCAAGTTGGAGTTCCATTATTGCAGCTTGTTATTTTGGTAGAGATATTCCAAATCTCTATTTCAAGATTTCGATGTTACTTTCCACTCAAAATGTAATGCAATTCCGTATGCTTCTCAATATCATGAAATCTTATCTTCGTGATGATAATACTTCTCCTCTTTATGAAATCAATATTGGGAACGGAGCATCTGCTGAAACATTTATCCAATGTGCAAAAGAACTTAAAGAAAGCGGTATTAAAGGTGTGAGTTTGGCTGCTCATATTTATATTAACCCAGATCTTGGTATGGAAGGATTTAACTGGACTGAAAATGCGTTTAAAGTTCTGGAAAGCGGAACCGATATGACATTTAAATATGAAAGCGATGGAACTGCTCGTGAATTAGATACAATGATGGCTTATTTTCTTTCGGAAGATGAACGCGATGAGAATGCAGAGAAGATAGGTGATGTAATCTATTATAAATCTCTTCGAGCAACTAAAGATGGAAAGAGCTTTATGAAAAAAGGCATTAAACCAATTTTTGGTGGTAGCTCGTATTAAGAAAATTTAACCCTTCAGAAGGTTATTTCAAGTGAATAGCTTCAACCCGACTCGGGTTTATTATACTCGAGTCGAGTCGGCATAAATAGGGAGCAAAAATGATCAATGATTGGAATGGAAAATATTCCAAAATAATGAAGGATTTTGAGGGATATTCGATTGGTAAAATATTCAAATATCTAAATGATCCTGAAATAATCTCGCTTGCGGGTGGACTACCTTCACCGGATATGTTCCAGAAAACTCAGATGAGAGCGGTATCAAAGAGATTATTGGATAATAATTTAGAGAACATCTTCCAATATACTGCTGTGACTGGTGAGGAGAGTTTAAAAAATGCCGTTATTGAATTCCTGAAAAAGGATGATATTAACATTACAAAGGAACAGGTGCTGGTAACATCTTCCGGACAGCACGGCTTAGATCTTACGGGAAGATTATTCCTCAATTCCGGTGATGTAATTATGATAGATCGTCCTACTTTTGCAGGAGCTATCGTTGCTTTTCAAATGCAGAATCCGCAGATAATTGGAATTGATATTGAAGATGACGGACCAAATGTAGATGAGTACCGGAAAAGATTAGATGAGATGGATGAAAAACCAAAATTCATCTACGTTGTACCAGATTTCCAAAATCCCACAGGCATTACAACAAGTTTAGCAAAGCGTGAAGTACTTCTAGATCTTAGTTATGAATTTAATATTCCAATTGTGGAAGACAGTCCATACCGTGATCTTCGATACCGCGGTGAATCTATTCCTTCCATATTCTCATTAGACCAGAAAAGGAATGGAACTAATGTGATTGGGCTTTATACTTTCTCAAAAATTTTCTGTCCGGGTATCAGAGTTGGATTCAATATCGGTCCGAAAGAAGTTATTGAGAAAATGGGTAATATCAAAGGCGGGAACATATTAAACACACCAAAATATAATCAGGATCTTTGCACAGCATTCTTAATTGAAATGGATTACGATGCTCATATGGAAAAATGCAAAGCATATTACAGCGAGAAGCTCGATATATTTTTGCAATCTATGAAAAAGCATTTTCCAAGTGAATGGGGAGTGACATGGACAAAACCGGAAGGAGGATTATTCCTCTGGGTTTCGCTTCCTAAGCAGATCGATACAATGAAGCTATTCTATGAAGCCATAAAATATAAAGTTGCTTTTGTACCAGGAGAGGTTTTCTTTGGTGAAAATCCCAGTAAGAATGAAATGCGGATAAATTTCTCATTTGCTTCTAAAGAGCAAATTGCGGAAGCAGTGAAGAGATTAGCAGAGTGTGTAAAAGCACAAATTTAGGAGAAATAGATGGATCTTAGGATTGAAGGGAAAGTTGCTCTTGTAACTGCTGCCAGTAAGGGTTTGGGGAAAGCTGTGGCAACTCAATTGGCTTCAGAAGGTGCTAATGTTATCATTTGTTCCCGAAATCTAGAGTCTTTACAAAAAGCTAAATCTGAAATTACAAAAAAAACAAATACAGTCGTTTCGGTCATTGCTTGCGATGTAACTAATGAAAAGCAAGTGAAGCAAATGATTGATTCTATAATAGATGAATTTGGAACTATTGATATTCTCGTAACAAATGCCGGAGGTCCTCCTGCAGGTGGTTTCAGTGATTTTAATGTAGAAGATTACCGAAAAGCTGTGGAATTAAATCTATTAAGTACTGTATCACTTTGCCAAAAAGTGGTTCCATTAATGCAAAAACAAAAATGGGGTAGAATCGTGATGATGACATCAGTTTCAGTGAAACAACCTATTGCTAACCTGATTTTATCAAACACAGCACGAACTGGAGTTATTGGTTTTATGAAAAGTCTTTCCAATGAAGTAGCAAAAGATGGCATCACAGTAAATTCCATTTGCCCCGGATATACTAAAACACAAAGAATAGAAAATCTGGCTGAGGCTTTTACAAATAGTAGAAAGGGTACTATAGAAGACTTTTATAAGAAATTGGAAGCTGAAATTCCAATGAAGAGAATTGGCTCTCCAGAAGAATTTGCTCAATCTGTTGCATTCTTGGTTTCGGAAGGAGCGGGATATATCACTGGAGTTTCTTTGAAAGTAGATGGTGGATTTGCCAAGGGTTTATTTTGATCAGAGTAATTAGAAGAAAATCAACACAGATCCACAGAGTCGCGGAGAAATAAGAAAAATAGTTTAAAAGGAAAAGGATTATGAATAAAGATATTTATCCCAAGATGATCAAGAATTTACCAGAAATCGATATTGCACTGGATGGTGTTCGAGGTTGGTTAATGCAGGATGATACAATATCTGCAGTATTCTTCGAACTTGAACCGATCGGCAAAATTCCCGACCATTCTCATTGCACACAGTGGGGAATGGTGCTGCAAGGTAAGATGAAACTGACTATTGATGGGAAAACTAAAACTTACACCAATGGAGATCATTATCTCATACCGGAAGGAATAATACATTCAGCCGAATTTATTACTAAATGTTATGTGATCGACTTTTTTGCAGATCCAAACAGATATAAAAAGAAAAAGGAAAAATAGAGAATTATGAAGAAAAAGATCAAATATTATTCAACAAATTTAAAAGCAGAAGTTGTGGATTTCAAGAATGCATTATTAAAAGGTTTAGCTCCAGATAAAGGACTTTATATGCCTGAGGAGATTCCTACTTTTACAAAAGAGGAGATTAATAAATTTTCGCAGATGGAATATTATGAGATCGCCTATGAAATTGGCAGAAAATTCCTGCACGATCAAATTCCTGATACCGATTTGAAAGCTATTGTTAAAGATGCATATAATTATGAAGTTCCACTTGAAAAAGTTTATGATAGAAAATATGTAATGCGGCTGGATCAGGGGCCAACAGCTTCTTTCAAGGATTTTGCAGCAAGAATGATGGGCAGGCTCATGCAATATTATTTAAAAAAAGAGGAAAGAAATCTGATAATTCTGGTTGCAACTTCTGGTGATACTGGAAGTGCTATCGCAAACGCATTTTATGGATTGGATAACATTAATATTGTGGTTCTGTTTCCGGAAAATGAAGTAACAAACCGTCAGAGAAAGCAGATGACAACATTGGGTGAAAACGTGCAGGTAATTGGCTTTGATGCCAAATTTGATGATTGCCAATATCTGGTAAAAGATGCATTTTCTGATAGCGAATTGGATTACTTGAATCTTTCATCAGCTAACTCAATAAATATTGGAAGATTGATCCCTCAAATAGTTTACTATTTCTATTCTTTCGCACACTTGAGAAAAAGTGAAGACGAAGAAGTTATTTTTTCTATCCCTTCAGGTAATTTCGGTGATATGATGGGCGGAATGTTTGCCAAACGTATGGGACTTCCAATTAAGAAATTCATTATTGCAACTAATGAGAATGATGAATTTCCTGCCTTTGTGAAAACAGGAAACTATAATAAAGTTGAACCATCTAGAAATTGTCTTTCCAGTGCAATGAACGTGGGACACCCAAGTAATCTGTCACGGTTTATAGCACTGTATGATGGCATGATGGATGAAACTGGGCACATTAGTAAAACACCGGATATGAAGAGATTACGTGAAGATATTTACTCAACCAGTATTACTGATGAAAAAACCAAAGCGATGATCGCTGAAGCTTATAAAAAACATAAACTCTTGTTAGAACCACACGGTGCCGTTGGTTGGGCTGGCTTGCAAAGGTTCTTGCAGGAATATCCGGAATTCGATACTGATAATCAATTATGTATTTCATTAGAAACAGCTCATCCTGCCAAATTCCCGGAGCAGATCAGAGAGATTTTGAATTTTGATCCTGAGCTTCCTATAAGTTTAGAAGGCATTGAAGAGAAAGAAGAATTTTTCGATTCGATTGAAAATAATTATCAAGCATTCAAAAATTATTTAAAAGAGAAATATTAAAATGATCTTCCAATATCGAAAAGAAATTTAGTGTTAATGAAAAATGAATGAAATTCAATTAACTAGGAGGTTATATGCAACTACATCATCGCTTTATACAAACCGCTAAAAAGTTTGGTAAGAAAATTGCTGTTTATGATATTGCAACAGATAAAGATGTGCAATATGAAAGAATGTTGATCATCTCTTTGATCTTTGCAAAAAAGTTCAAGAAAATCAAAAGTAAATATGTGGGAGTCATGGTTCCAACATCAGCCGGATGTATGCTGACAAATATCGGCCTACTGATGGCTGGCAAAATCCCGGTGATGATCAATTATGGTACCGGAGCAATAGAGAATGCGATTTATGCTCAGGAAAAATGTAGTTTCGAAACGATAATCACGAGTAAGAAATTATTAGAAAAACTTAAACTTGATCCGATAGAGGGCATGATATTTTTGGAAGATATTGCGGCTTCGATCAAACTTTTTGATAAACTTCCAGCACTTTTCAAATCAAAAGGTTCTGCTAAAAAGATCATAAAATCGGTACATCATGGCGATATTGAAGAAACTGCAGTTATTCTGTTTACAAGTGGCAGCGAGAAAGAACCAAAAGCGGTTCAATTAACTCATAAAAGTATTATGCACAATGTGAATGGAATTCCGGAAATTATGGATTTAGGCCCTGATGATATTTTCCTGGCAAACTTACCATTATTCCATGTGTTTGGAATCACTGCTAATTTTTGGTTACCTATCATATTAGGATGCAATCTTGTAGCTTATCCAAACCCACTCGACTATAAAATTATCTGTGGGTTGATTAAAAAATACAAAGTTACTTTAATGGCTGGAACACCTTCTTTCTATTATGGTTATCTAAAAAAATCCGCACCTGGAGATTTTGCTTCAATGAGAATTGCAATCTCAGGGGCAGATACTTTAACGAATCAGATCTATGATGGTTTCTTAGAAAAGCATAACCTGACAATATTGAATGCATATGGAACTACAGAGACAAGTCCTGCCATATCTATAAATACACCAAATGAAAATAAAGCTGGAAGTGTGGGCAAACCAATTCCTGATGTTCAGGTTAAAATACTGCATATTGATACGGATGAAGAATTACCAGCCAATTCTGTTGGAAAGCTATTGGTTAAAGGCGATATGGTAATGAAAGGTTATCTTGGTGATTTGGAAGAAACATCTCTTCGTATTCGTAAAGGATGGTATGATACCGGAGATATGGGGCTGGTTGATGAGGATGGTTATATCTGGCATAAAGGGCGTTTGAAGAGATTTGTGAAAGTTGGTGGAGAGATGATATCATTGGTAAAGGTTGAAGAAGTATTAAATAAATACCTTCCTGATGAAGTTATTTGTTGCGTGGTAGATGTACCGAATCCTACAAAAGGAGCGGATGTAGTTGCCGCAATTACAACAGGTGAGATCGATACAAAAAAAATCATAAAGAAAATGGCTAATGATTTACCTGCAATTGCTCTTCCCAGAGAATTCCATATTTTTGAAGATATCCCAATGATGAGTAGCGGAAAAGTTAATTTCCGAGAAGTTGAAAGACTTTGTAGAGAAATACACAAAGAGAATAACAGAAAGAAAAAATATAAAGAGAAAATATAAAGAGAAAATATTACAGGCAATTTGCCTACAGATCTCGCTAAAGAACACGAAGTAGCAGAAGAGTAAAATCGCGTGTAAAGGTGATGACTCTGCTCATAAAGCTAATAAAGTAAATCAGGTTACCGAGCTTTTGCTTGGTAACTTGAATACATTACATTATTGGGATTTAGAAAACGAGATCTCTTGATTGTTAGTTGAAAGAATAGGATTGAAATGAAATATATAATTATTTTAGGTGATGGGATGGCAGATCATCCAATTGAAAAATTAGGGAATAAAACTCCCCTGCAGGTGGCTAATATTCCTAATATAGATAAGTTAGCAAAAATGGGAAGATGCGGTCTCTTCCAATCTGTGTCACTTGATATGCCACCGGGAAGTGAGGTTGCAAATCTATCTGTTCTGGGCTACAACGTTCATAAAGTGTATGAGGGCAGAGGAGTTCTGGAAGGGGCAAGTATGGGGGTGGAAATAAAGAAAGGTGATCTTGCCATGCGCTGTAATCTTATCTGTATTGAAGATGGAAACATAAAGAACCATTCTGCCGGACACATCAGTACTGAAGAATCGCATATTCTCATAGATTTTTTGAATGAAAAACTGAGCAATGATTCTGTAAAATTCCATAAGGGAATTAGTTTCCGTCATTTACTTGTTGTGAAGAATGGAAATAATGACCTGCAATTTACACCACCTCACGATGTTCCGGGAACACCCTTTAAGGACGTAATGATAAAACCAACCAGTAAAAGTGGGGAAGATACTTGTAATTTACTGAACGATCTCATTTTAAAATCACAAGAATTATTGAAAGATCATCCGATTAATAAAAAGCGCATTGCTGAAAGGAAAGATCCGGCTAATTCTGTCTGGTTCTGGTCTTCAGGTTACAAACCTTCAATGAAAACGATGAAAGAAAAATTTGGAGTATCTGGAGCTGTGATTTCTGCAGTGGATATTATTAAGGGACTCGGAATTTATGCCGGGATGGATGTGATCGAAGTGGAAGGAGTAACTGGACTCACAGATACAAATTATGAAGGAAAAGCAGCAGCAGCTGTAAAAGCGATCAAAACCCACGATCTTGTCTATCTGCACGTTGAGGCTACCGATGAAGCCGGTCATTCTGGTGATGCTGAACTTAAAATTAAAGCACTCGAATATCTGGATGCTCGAGTTGTGAAGTATGTTTTAGAAGAAACCTCCAAGCTGGAAGGAGATGTAGCAATAGCTGTTCTACCGGATCATTCTACACCTTGTGAAGTGCGAACCCATACACATGATGCTGTTCCTTTTATCATTTACAATCCGAAATTTGAAGCAGACAAAGTTTCAGAATACAATGAAGAAAGCTGTAAGAAAGGTGGATTTGGCTTGATAGAAGAGGATGAATTTATCAGGACATTGCTGGGGAAATAATAAGACACCATTCTGGTCATTCAAGATAAGTAATTGATGAATCATTTTTTGAGAATTGAAGGCGTTTTTTTATAATAACAATACTAAATAATCCGGTTGACAAATTCAGCTTAATAAAAACATTCTACTGCATAAAATAATATTGAAATAATAAGGAGACAGTTATGGCAAGAATGACCGTTGACGCGGAAATATGTAAAGGCTGTGGTTTGTGTATTCCAGCGTGCCCTAAGAGTATTATTAGATTTTCTGAAAGTATCAATTCCAAGGGCTATCATTATTCTGAATGTTTTGATCAAGAAGCTTGTATTGCTTGTAAATTATGCTATACAACTTGTCCAGACGTAGCAATTACAATAGAAAAATAAATGGAGGATATTATGGCTGAAAAGGTTTTGATGAAGGGTAATGAAGCAGTTGCTGAAGCCGCTATCCGTGCAGGTTGCAGGCTTTATTTTGCTTATCCGATCACTCCTCAAAGTGAATTAATAGAATATATGTCTAGAATGATGCCGAAAGTAGACGGTAATTTTGTGCAGGCAGAAAGTGAAATTGCTGCAATAAATATGGTATACGGAGCATCAGGATGCGGAAGAAGAACTATGACATCTTCTTCTTCACCTGGTATTTCCCTTAAAATGGAAGGAATTTCATATCTGGCCGGAGCAAATTTACCTGCTGTTATTGTAAATGTTCAGCGTGGTGGTCCGGGACTTGGTGATATTCAACCTGCACAAGGTGATTATTTTCAGGCAACAAAAGGTGGAGGTCATGGAGATTACCGTCTTATAGTTTTAGCACCAAGCACAGTTCAAGAATTTGCAGATATGGCAGATCTGGCTTTTGATCTTGGAGACAAATACAGAAATCCCGTAATGATACTTTCTGATGGACTTCTAGGGCAAATGATGGAACCTGTTGAGTTTAAGCCTTACAAAACAGAAGAGGAATTGAAACAACTTGATGAGCAGCATTTCGATTGGTGTATGCATCCAAATGAAGATGAGCCGAATCATCATCACCATGAGATCAATTCTTTAGAGATCGATCCTCTGATTTTAGAACAGCATGTTATTAAGCTTGGAAAGAAATATGATAAGATCACTAAGAACGAGATAAGATATGAAAAGTATAATATTTCTGATGATAATGAAGTTGTGGTTGTTGCATTCGGTACTGCTGCTAGAATAGCAAAATCTGCTATCGATGAATTACAGGAAGCAGGAACAAGTATTGGCATGATCAGACCGATAACAGTCTGGCCATATCCTTATGATGCAATTAAAAATGTTCTTCATGATAAAGTTAAAAAGGTTGTTGTTTGCGAATTGAATCTTGGTCAGATGGTCGAAGATGTGAAACTGGCAGTTAATGGAAAAATACCTGTAGAATTCCTTGGAAAAGTGGGTGGTATTTTATTTACACCAGATGAAATTAAAGCTAAGATCTTGGATAAACAGGGGGAATGATGGAAATTATTGCACAAAGACCAAAATCATTAACTGATATACAATTTACATACTGTCCCGGTTGTACTCACGGTATTTCCCACAGACTTATAGCAGAAGCAATTGATGAACTGGAAATGAGAAATCAAATGATGGGTGTTGCTCCGGTTGGCTGTTCTGTTTTTGCATACAAGTTTTTCAATTTCGATATGGCAGAAGCTGCTCATGGTAGAGCTCCGGCTGTGGCAACAGGAATGAAAAGAGCACGACCCGATATGCATGTGTTCACATATCAGGGAGATGGTGATCTTGCCGCTATTGGTACTGCCGAGATCATTCATGCAGCAAATAGGGGAGAGAATATCACCGTTTTCTTCGTGAATAATGCAATTTATGGAATGACAGGTGGTCAGATGGCTCCTACAACTCTTCCCGGTATGAAAACTTCAACCTCACCTTACGGAAGAGATGAGAAAGATATTGGTTATCCTATTCAAGCTTGCGAATTAATAAATTCTCTGAGAGCTCCTTATTTTATCGAACGCGTTTCCCTGCTTTCTCCTCAAGATATTCTTAAAGCAAAGAAAGTTGTAAAAAAAGCTCTTCAATTTAACAAAGAAGAAAGAGGTTTTACTTTTGTTGAGTTTGTTTCTACATGTCCTACAAATTGGGGAATTGAACCGGTGAAAGCTTTGGATTGGGCAAAAGAGAATATGTTACCTTTCTTCCCACTTGGCAATTTCCGCGACAGATCCTTAGAAGGAGGGGAATAATGAAAACTGAAATTATTTGCTCCGGATTTGGTGGACAAGGTGCTCTTACAATTGGTAAATTTCTGGCAAAAGCAGGAATGGGAGAAGGACTTAATGTTTCATGGCTTCCTTCTTACGGACCTGAAATGCGTGGTGGAACTGCAAATGTTTCCGCTGTTATTTCAGATAAACCAATAGCTTCACCTTTGGTAACTTATCCCGATATTCTCATAGCTTTAAATCAACCTTCTATTGATAAATTCGGTCCGGATATAAAAAAAAATGGGTTGCTTATTTTTAATACGGATATGTGTCCTCACGGTATAAAGCGTGATGATATTACTATTATAAAAGCACCAATGAATCAAATTGCTAAAGAAATTGGAAGCATGATGGTTTTGAATATGGTTGCAATCGGCATTGTTATTGGCAAGACAGGGATCGTGAAATACGAAACTCTTGAAAATGACCTTAATGGTTTCCTCAAGAAAAAGAATCCTGAGCTTTTGGAAGCTAACCTTAAAGCTATAAAAAAAGGAATTGAAATAGGTAAAAAATAATCATAACCGATTTTCAGGTTAATTGAGAAAAATGGTTTTATTTAATAGAATAGCCCGACAGAAATGCCGGGTTATTTTTTATATATTAAAATTAAATTGACATTAATATTATATATTTAAGTTCTAAATCATTAAAACTAATTAGGAGGTAACATGAAAATAAGTAAAATTGCAGTATTTGGATTATTAGTGATCATATTAATGCTTGTAGGTTGTGCAGCCCCTACTCGTACGGTTGAAAGAATTTCTGCGGAAGAGGTTACTGACCGTAGTGGCAATTGGAATGATACCGATTCACGTTTGGTTGCAGAGCAGATGATAAAAGATTTGATGTACAGACCCTGGTTGCAGGATTTTGTTCTTGAAGAAGATAGAAAACCTGTGATGATTGTTGGAACTATCAGAAATTTTAGTTCCGAACATATTCAGGCAGATATTTTTATAAAGGATATAGAAAGAGAGCTTATCAACAGCGGAAAAGTTAAATTTGTAGCAAGTAAGAAAGAGCGTGATGAGATCAGAGATGAGAGAATGGAACAGCAATCTTATGCTAGTGATGAAACAGCAAAAAGACTTGCTGCGGAATCCGGTGCAGATTTCATACTTCAGGGTGGAATAAAATCTAATATTGATGCAAGTGGTGGAAAAGCAGTAAAATTCTATCAAGTAGATCTTGAACTTATAAATGTAGAATCAAACGAAAAAGTATGGATTGGATCGAAAGAAATAAAGAAATACGTTAAGAAAAACAAAGTGAAATGGTAGATCAAGAATGAACAGAACACTCAAAGTATTTCTGATCCTTGTAATTTTATTCGTATTAAGTTGTGCAAACACAAAAAGCTCTAAAATACAGTTTGTCGGGATTGATGATAAACTTATCTCTCGTGACTATCAAGGTGCGCTAAATCAGATCAAAGCAGCTAAAGATAAATTTTATAAAGAGAAAGAAAAAGCACTCTATTATGTGGATGCTGGAATGCTGCATCACTATAATGGTGATTTTGAACAGAGTAATAAATTACTTTCTAAAGCAGAAACAGCATTTGATGAGCTATATACTAAAAGTCTAGGTCGTGGAGCAGCTTCAATGTTATTGAATGATAACATTCTGGAGTATTCCGGTGAGGATTATGAAGATGTATATCTCAATGTTTTCAAAGCACTTAATTATGTTGAGCTAGATAAATTTGATGATGCATTTGTTGAGATCAGAAAGATAAATGAGAAACTTTCTTTACTTGAGCAAAAGCACAAAAAAATGGCAAAACAATATAACTCATCCAAAGATAAGAAGAAGAATTTTGAGACAGGTAAGAATAAATTCCATAATTCTGCTCTTGGAAGATATTTAAGCATGCTTCTTTACCGTGCCGAAGGAAAGATGGATGACGCCAGAATTGATAAAGAAAAAATTGATGAAGCCTGGCAATTGCAATCACATATCTATAATTTCAGCAAACCATCTTTAAGTAGCTATCTTAACAGAACTGATAAAGCAAAGATCAATATTGTCTCCTTCACCGGTAGAGCTCCCGATAAGAAAGCAAATACACTTTATATCCATACAGAAAAGGATCTAGTTATAATTGGAACTACAAAAGAAAACCCTCGTGGAAAACAAAATTTGGAAACATTGGATCTGATAAAATGGAAGGATATGAAAAAAGGATATCACTTCAAATTCCAACTTCCATTTATGAAAAAAAGAAAATCTAATATTGGAAGGATAGAAGTTCTTATTGATGGTAACATTGCCACTGATCTACAGCTAATAGAAGATATCGAGAGAGTTGCATTGGAAACATTCAAAATAAAGGAACCCATGATCTATCTAAAGACAATTACCAGAACTGTTATTAAGGGACTTTTTGCAGCAAAACGCAAAGAAGAAATGGAGAAGAAAATAGATAATGCTCTTTTAGGATTTGCAGCTCGATTGGCTACAGATGCAATTGTGGACGCAACTGAAAATGCTGACCTTAGAATATCTAGATTCTTTCCGGCAAAAACTTCTATTACCGAAATTGAAGTAACTCCTGGAATACATAATATCAAAGTGAAATATTATTCCAAAAAAGGTTCCGTACTTTTTGTTGATGATCTTGGAGATAAAAACATTTCAAAATCAGGATTGAATTTATTTGAATCATTTTATTTAAATTAATCTAAATAATGAGAGGAAATATGAAAAAAACAATTTTACTATCAATTATTATCATTCTTATACTTTCATGTGCTGCGCACGCCAAAAAAAGAAAAGGTTCCAAACCGGAATGGCTAATGAATCCAAAAGCTGTTTATTCGGAACAGATGTATCTTACAGCTATCGGTGAGGGAGATTCAAGAAGTGATGCAGAAAATATGGCTGCCGGTAAATTAGCTCGAATATTTGAATCTAACATCAAAGCAGAAGAGACAGTTAATCAACGCTATATGGAACTAACGAAAAACAATAAAACTAGCACAGAAGAACAAACCGATGTAACTAAAAGTGTGAATATCCAGTCTCAACAAACGCTTTTTAATATCCAATATGGAGAAAGTTATACAGATGATGTCGGGCAAGTTCATGCTATTGCTTTTCTAAATAGAATGAAGACGGCAGAGATCTATGAGAGTAAAATTAATAAAAATGCAGGTCGTATAGATTATTTCATAGGAATAGCTGATAAGTCTGCTGATCCAATTCTTAAATATGCCGCAATGAGCGCAGCATCTGCTGTAAGCTCCATTAATGAATCGCTGCTTGCTCAACTCACTATTATTTTCCCTTCTGCTATTGATATGCTTGAGATAAACTATAATCATGACATAATTGTAAGAGATGCAAAAGCAGCAGCGGCAGCAGTTTCATGTAAAATTGAAATACAGAATGATGAAGAAAATAAGATCACGATATTGCTGGAAGAACTTATAAACGATCTGGGATTTGTCCTTTCTAAAGACAATGTATTAAAAATAGATGGTAATATATTACTGGAAGAAACAGACTTGAAGCGCGATTTGGAGTTTATTCGTTTTGAATTGCAGATAAATGTTTCAGATAATAAAGATAATATTATTGTATCCATGTCTGAGAAGGGTAGAGAAGGGCATGTTTCTGCCTCAGAAGCAAAGGCGCGTGCTATTCGCACACTTGGTAAAAAGATCAATAAGCAACTAAAGAAGAAATTGATCACCTATCTAGATGGAATGGTTTTGGAATAGCCATTAAAAACTCAGTGGTAAAAAAGGTATGAACAAATGAACTCCTACCGTAAAGAATTATGGTTTAGCACAAATCGACGCAGAGAATTAATAAATATCACTCCCGATATTAATAATTGTCTTCTGGAGAGTGGAATAAAGGAAGGGCTTTGTCTTGTGAATGCCATGCACATTACAGCCAGTGTATTTATCAATGATGATGAATCTGGACTTCACAACGATTTTGAAAAATGGTTGGAAAAACTTGCACCCGAAAAACCATATTCACAATACCAACATAATGGATTTGAAGATAACGCTGATGCACATCTAAAAAGAACAATTATGGGAAGAGAAGTAGTTGTTGCCGTTACAAATGGAAAACTAGATTTTGGACCATGGGAACAGATATTTTATGGTGAGTTTGATGGTATGCGAAAAAAACGTCTTCTTGTAAAAATAATTGGAGAATGATATGAAAGTTGTATTTATATTATTATTAGTTTTTTCTGTTACAATGGTTTTTGCACAATTCGAAGAAGGATCACATTTATTTAAAGATCCATCAGTATCTTCTGAACTTTATAAAACCTGCACCATTTTTCATGTAGAAAAATTTCAAATCTCACCGGAGATAGAATTTACACAAAGTCAGCAGAATTTGAAAATCCCATTATCATGTCCCTGGAAGAACTTTGTTTTTGGAGCACATATTCCTATTATTCGAAAAACAATTACCTATGATGATAAGAGTAAAAGTCCCATTGGTATCGGTGATATGTCTGTTACAGCTGCTTTCAGATCGTATTTAAAAGCAGACATTAAAGGATGGCAAGTGGATTATGCAGGAAACCTTACAGTAAAACTTCCAACAGGTAATAAAGATAAAATAGTAACAATAAATGGTGTTGATTCTATTGCACCTATGGGTTCCGGCTCTTTAGATATGATATTTTCGGGTAATCTTCTTTTTAAAAGAGGAGTATATTCAGAACTATTTACAGATATACAGTTCAGATTGAACGGACGTAACAAGGATGAAGCAAAATTAGGGAATTCGTTAAATATAAAGGGTAAATATGGCTTTATCCAGTTTGAACCGAAATTTGATGGATACATTACTATTTTGATATTTTTGAATGGGGATGGTGACGTGAATGATCCAATTGGACCTGATAAGATAGAATCTAGTATGTTTATTATCGATATTATTCCCGAATTACATTATCTTACTTCTGTGGGAATGGCAAAAGTGAGCATTACTGTTCCAATGATTACAAGCGCAGATATTAAATTCACTCGGGATATATCTGTTCGATTTGGGCTGACAAAAGAATTTTAGAAGTTTTTCAAAAGTTTTTTCCCTATGTGTGTAAACGCATAGGGAATTGAATATTAACATTTTAAAATAACCCAACCGTTCACGGTTGGTACGCATGAAACACTAAAATAAATAGCCCAGTCCTTTAGGGCTGGGCTATGTACAAATATACCTATTATTTCAGCAGAATCATTTTCCTTATCCTGTGAAACTCTGTTGTAACCATATTGTAAAAATATAGTCCGCTTGCAACTGATTTACCATTATGATCTTTGCCATTCCAAACAGTATGGTGGAACCCAATATCTTTATATCCATCTACCAATGTGAGGATCTTCCTGCCCTTGATATTGAATATCTCAATTTTAACTCTACCCGCATTTACAAGAGAATAATTGATAGTAGTTATCGGATTAAATGGATTCGGGAAATTTTGGCTTAGATCGGTTGTTACCGGTAAGATATCTCCAGCATCGGATCCCTCTTCAACCTGAACGATCCAGATAGTTTCAATAGTATATTCCTCATCAGATGCTAATGATTTGATCTCGATATCACCCACAACTTCGAAGATATGAATGAACTCCTCTGTTGATTCGGTTTGCAAGATATCATCAACAAACCATTCGTATTCTATTGTACTATCGATATCCTCTACTTCCACACTGAATGTAACAGTACTATCTTCTACAACTGTAAACTCAAGTTCTTCAGGTTGGAAACCAATGAGAACCGGTTCATCATTAACCGGAGTTACAATCACATCCACATCATCTTCTGCAGTTGCTCTGGATGCATTATCATCAATTATGAAAGTGAGTGTCTCCGTTCCATTCCAATTTTCAGTTGCTCCAAATGTAACTTCCAGTCCATCAATATCAACAATAACCTCTATATTCCCTGTAACGGAAAGTGTAAGATCATCCGGGTCAACATCATAAACAAATTCTGTGAAATCTACTATCAGTCCTCCATCTTCCTCAAATGTGAAATTTGCTGGTAAGATAATTGTTGGATCGTCATTTACAGGAAGTACGATAACATCTACATCATCTTCTGCAGTTGCTCGGCTGTTCTCACTTATCGTGTTGTTTCTCTTTTGTGAATTTCTTCTACCGGTTGAGAAGGAAACTCTGTCACCCTGACCATCATCAACTGTAAAAGTGAGTATCTCTGAACCATTCCAATTTTCAGTTGCTCCAAAGGTAACTTGCAGATCAGCAATTTCAACTGTGACCTCAGTGTTACCTTCTACAGTGAGAGTAAGAACATCAAGGTCAACGTCTTCAACATATTCCGCGAAGTCTACAATCAGTTCTTGATCTTCTTCGAATGTGAAATCATCAGGTAATGTAATTGTTGGGTCATCATTAACCGGAGTTACGATTATTTCTACATCATCCTCAGCAATTGCCCTGTTGTTGTCTTCAATTTTACTGGTATTTCTTTTACCGCTTGTAAAGGAAATTCTGTCACCCTGACCATCATCAACAGTAAAAATGAGTGTCTCGGTTCCATTCCAATTTTCGCTAGCACCAAATGTAACTTCCAAATCAACAATATCAACCGTGACCTCTATATTTCCTGTAACGGAAAGCGTGAGATCATCCAGATCAATATCATCAACATATTGTGTGAAATCAACCATCATTCCATTATCTTCATCAAATGTGAAATTATCCGGTAACACAATTGTTGGAGCATCATTAACCGAAGTTACAATAATATCTACATCATCAGAAGCTACAGATCTATTCATATTATCATTGGCTGTAAAAGTGAGTATTTCTGTTCCATTCCAATCCGGTGTAGAACTGAATGTGACAATGAAATCGACAATATCTACAATTATTTCAGTATTCCCACTAACACTTAATGTAACAATATCTCCATTAATATCATTAATAAATGGTGCAAAATCCACAATAAGAACATCGTCTTCTTCAAATGTGAAATCATCCGGCAATATTATTGTGGGTGTATGATTATTTGGTTGCAGGAAACCGGGATAAAATATATATCCAGTACTTGTTTCTATATCGCCGGCAATTCCCAACATTGAGTTTTCCATAAGATCATAGCTTGCTGATCCCGGGGGAGATTCCTGGTTGGGATTACCTGTAAGAAATCCTCGTTGAATCAGTATGAAGTTGTCGCTTGATGGCTGATCTGCAGATATATAAGAAACAAAAAGCAGGCAACATAATAGGATCAATATTATAATTTTCATAATTTCTCCTTTATCTGCTGTTGCAGCTCTTCTATCTGTTCTTGCTGCTCTTTTATTGCTTCTATTAACACAGGAATAAGACCAATATAATTAATTCCTTTATATTCGAGTTTTTCCATATCTTTTTCTGCACCTTCGACACCTTCATTTTTGTCGTAAGCATGAACAATATCCTCAACAAGTTCGGGAATAATTTCTTCCAGTTCCTGGGCTATCAGACCGATCTGTTCACCTTCAGGTAACACTAATTGCTTTTCTTCTGTCATTTGAATAAAATTAAAAGTATGCACATTCATAAGTTTGATTTTAGAAAGGGCATTCCTAAATGGGTGCACATTTTCTTTGAAGTGCTCATCGGAAGGACCGGTAAGTGTTCCGGTATAATGAACATTACCATTGAAATACCCGGCATAGTTAGTGCTGCCATTGTAGGCTCCACCAAAAATTGCAACATTTGTACCTGAACCACCAGCAACTCGACCATATACTCCATAATAAGTGTTGTTTCCTGTTGGTAGTACTTTACCTTCAACACCACAGAAACCACCAACAAAAAATCCACCATAGCCCCAGCCATCAGACGATATTGACTCACCGTAAACAGCTTTAGCATTAAAATTACCAGTACCGGTGATCTCAGCATGAACTGCATGTGAACTGCTACTATTATAATTTGCTCTAAAATAACCACCATAATAACCTGTACTATAACCGTAAACACCAGCACCACTATCTGTAGTATTATAACCAAAAACGGCATATCCACCATTTGTGTTGTTTCTTCCATAAACAGCTATATTGGATGAACCTAAATACCCATAATTACCACTGCTGTCATGCTTACCATAAGCACCATAATCTGTTGAGCCTATGTAACCGTGATTACCATTGCCCCAATGAATACCCCATACTCCATATCCGCCAGTAGATGCATTACTAAGTCCATAAACACCAGAACCGTAATTTGTATAATTACCACCATAAACGCCATAACTGGTTGAACCTAAAAAACCATAATTACCAGTGCTGATATTTTTGCCAGTAACACCGAAACCATTACTACTGGTATTCTCGCCCTTAATTACGCTATTTGGGTTAGCAAGATTAGCTGTGAGGTTGAGTGGAACATCCACATTTAAAGTTACGGCACCGGAAGTTCCTCCACCATTTAAGCCCGTGCCTGCAGCAACTGCTGTAATATCACCCCAAGTTGTGGTTGCTGGCATAAAATCAGATGAATTCTGTCCATCCAACAGATCGGCATCCAGCCCGGAACCGGAACCCATATTCTGCAATGTGTAGGCTGTTTCCGCTTTAATAGCATAAGGAACGCTGGCAATAGTTGTACGAGGGGAAAGTGTCTCTCCGCCTACAACTAATTCTAACCAGCGATCAGCACCATCGAAAAGATAGGGTGGGAAAGAAACCATTGAACCAAGCAATACATGAAAAATACCATTTGTTGTAGAAACATCCTGCGATTCACTCCAAAGTAAAGTTCCACCCGTTTCTGCATTATAGATCAAAAAATCAACTGTGACTACACTGTTTAGATAATTTCCATCACTGTCGGCAAATCTGCCCTGGTAGTCTATTGTTTGCGGAACATTTTGTGCACAGAGGCACATTGAAGTAAATAATAAAATGATGATAATTGTTTTTTTCATAATTCTCTCCTTTTTTACAAATCTATTTTTTAAAAAATGTAAATACATTATTAATTACCGACAGATCTTAAGAGTTCATCGATCTGTCTTTGCTGTTCTTCGTTTTGTGTGTTTAATTCTTTTATGGCTTCTATCAACACAGGGATAAGACCAATATAATTTATTCCTTTATATTCGATCTGATCCATATCTCTTTCAGCTCCTTCAATTCCTTCGTTCCTGTTATAAGTATGAATATTATCCGAAACCAGATCAGGAATAATTTCTTCCAGTTCCTGGGCTATCAGACCGATCTGTTCACCTTCAGGTAACACTAATTGCTTTTCTTCTGTCATTTGAATAAAATTAAAAGTATGCACATTCATTAGTTTTATTTTGGAAAGGGCATTGTTGAATGGCTGCACATTCTCTTTGAAGCGTTCATCAGAAGCATTGATGAGTGTTCCGGTATAAGCTAAATCACCACTGAAATACCCAGCATAGTTAGTGCTGCCACTAGCGGCAATGCCATAAATTCCAAAATTTGTGCCTGAACCACTTGCAGCACCCCGAATTCCATAATTAAAACCTGAACCACCGGAAACGTCAGCCTTCACTCCATAATAGTAGGAACTTCCTGTTGGAATTACTATGCTATAAACACCATGATATCCTCCTTCAAAATATCCACCATAAATTGCACCATTACCATGAACTCCAAAAGAAGATGTACCTAAATAACCGTAATTACCACTGTTGCTATTTTCACCATAAACTCCGTAAAAGGCTGAACCCAAATAACCAAAATTACCACTGTTGCTATTTTCACCATAAACTCCGTAACCCAAACCGGTATTTTCTCCCTTAATAACGCTATTTGGGTCAGAAACACTTCCACTAAGGTTGAGGGGAACATCAACATTTAAAGTTACATCACCGGAAGTGCCACCGCCATTTAAACCTGTACCTGCAGTTACGGCTGTTATGTCACCACCTGCAGACAATGTCTGCCAAGAGGCAGCTCCATTTGCATCGGAAGTGAGAACCTTGTTTACGCCCTGGCTGCCATCAACTATTTTAATGCTGCCTTCAACGTGTAATTCGGTGTCGGGAGAATCTGTTCCTATACCTACGTACCCTCCATTAAAGTAACTATTCCCATCAGCAGTAATTATAGTTGAAACCGGTCCGTTATCATACAGATAAAGACCACCAGCTCCAGAACCATTAGTACCAAGCTGACCTAATATTTCTGAATTAACCTGCCATTGGATTGGGTTGGCACCGGTACTATTAACAGTAAGCATACGGCTGGGTGCTGCTGTCCCAATTCCCACATAATTCTGCACAATCAGTTGTCCTGTCATAGAATCACCGGTTGTATTCACCCAATCATCAGTAGTTGCTGGCATAAAATCAGATGAATCCTGTCCGTCCAGCAAATCGGCATCCAAACCGGAACCGGAACCCATATTCTGCAATGTGTAGGCGGTTTCAGCTTTAATCGCATAAGGAATACTGGCAATAACTGTTCGAGGTGAAAGTGTTTCACTACTTACAATTAGTTCCAACCAACGGTCTGCTCCATCGAAAAGATCGGGTGGGAAAGTAACTAAAGAACCAAGCAAAACATGAAAAATACCATTAGCAGTTGAAACATCCTGTGTTTCACTCCAGAGTGCAGTTCCACCGGTCTCTATATCATAGATTAGAAAATCAACAGTGACTACACTGTTCAGGTAGTTGCCGCTATTATCAGCAAGCCTACCCTGGTAGTCTATGGTTTGCGGTACATTCTGTGCCCATAGGCACAACGAGGTAAAGAGTAAAATAGTGATAAATAATTTATTCATACGACCTCCTTTTTAAAAATTCGGACAGCTAAGGTAAAGGCTTATAAATCGTTAATCTATCCCCATGTTATTAGTTATTAGCAGATCTCAGAAGTTCATTGATCTGTCTTTGCTGTTCAACTAACTTTTGTTGTTGATCTTCGTTTTGTGTGTTTAATTCTTTTATTGCTTCTATCAACACCGGAATAAGACCGATATAATTTATTCCTTTATATTCAATTCTTTCCATATCACTATCTGCTCCTTCGAGACCTTCATTTTTATCGTAAGCATGTACTTCATCCTTCACAAGTTCAGGAAGTATTTCTTCCAGTTCCTGGGCTATCAAACCGATCTGTTCACCTTCAGGCAGAACAAATTGCTTTTCTTCTTCCATTTGTATGAAATTATAAGTATGCACATTCATTAGCTTTATTTTGGAAAGAGCATTTTTAAATGGTTGCACATTTTCTTTGAAGCGCTCATCTGAAGGATTGGTGAATGTTCCGGTAACATGTACATTACCACTGAAATACCCGGCATAGTTAGTGCTACCACCAATGGCAAAGCCATAAATTCCATAATTTGTACCTGAACCATAAGCATAACTATCAATTGCAACATTGTAACCTGAACCACCATAAACGTAACCTCTCACTCCAATAGACGAGCTACTGCCTGTTGGGAATGTCATACCATAAACACCATAATCACCCCCCACAAATTGACCACCAATACCATTACCATCTGGTGGCGTGGATTCACCATAAACAGCTACTGCATTACTACTGGTACCGGTGAACTCAGCATGGATTACATGTGTATTGCTACTATTATAATTTGCATTAAAGTAACCACCATAATAACCTGTACTAGTACCGTGAACACCAAATCCACTAATATTATCGTTATAACCGTAAATGCCACTTCCAGAAGATGCATAATTAAATCCAGAAACGCCACTACTGGATGAACCTAAGAGACCATAATTACCGCTGCTGATATGTAGACCATATACACCACTTCCAGAACCATAATTTTCACCGTAAACGCCAAAGCCAGAACCAGTATTTTCACCCTCAATAACGCCATTTGGATTTGCTACATTTCCACTCAGGTTGAGCGGAACATCCACATTCAAAGTTACATCACCGGAAGTGCCACCACCGGTTAAACCTGTACCTGCTGTTACTGCTGTTATATCTCCACCTGTAGGCAGTGTTTGCCAAGTAGCAGATCCATTTACATCGGAAGTGAGAACTTTGTTTATTCCCTGGTTGCCATCAACTATTTTAATGTTGCCTTCAACGTGTAATTCGGTGTCGGGAGTAACTGTTCCAATACCAACATTACCACCACTAAAGTAACTATTTCCATTGGCTGTAATTACTGTGGAAATAGGTCCGTTATCATACAGATAAAGACCACCAGCACCAGAACCATTAGTGCCAAGCTGACCTAATATTAAAGCATTTACTTGCCATTGGATCGGATTAGCTCCGGTACTATTAACGGTAAGCATACGGCTGGGTGCTGCTGTCCCAATTCCCACATAATTCTGCACAATCAGTTGTCCTGTCATTGTATCACCTGTTGTATCCACCCAGTTATCCGTGGTTGCAGGCATGAAGTCAGATGAATCCTGTCCATCCAGCAGGTCGGCATCCAAACCGGAACCGGAACCCATATTCTGCAGTGTGTATGCAGTTTCAGCTTTAATGGAATAGGGAACACTCGCTACAACTGTGCGAGGTGAAAGTGTTTCACTACTTACAATTAGCTCCAACCATCGATCCGAGCCATCGAAGAGGGTAGGTGGAAAGGAAACTATTGAACCGAGCAGTACATGGAATATCCCATTAGACATGGAAACATCCTGTGTTTCACTCCACAGTGCAGTTCCACCAGTATCTATATCATAGATTAGAAAATCAACTGTGACTACTATGTTAAGGTAGTTACCGTCACTATCAGCAAGCCTACCCTGGTAATCTATTGTTTGCGGTACATTTTGTGCCCAAAGGCACACTGAAATGAAAAATAAAATTGAAAAAGATAAAAATACTTTTTTCATAACATTCTCCTTGCTAGATTATTACTAATTACTGTCATACTACACCTTTTAGAGGTTTTCAGATTGACATGCCGATATTTGCGATAGTTACGATTAATTGAACAGATTTCGAAATCTTTAATTATTTTTTATTCTATAATTAACAATTAAGTCTAAATATTTTGCATATTTTTTTGGCAAGTTATTTATTTATCTTGGAATCTCTTGTGAAATAGTTTAATATTTGAATTCAGTGCAAGCCAGTGTATATCAGAAACGAATTATCTTTTTTGTATCTTCAAAAATACATCATCCATTTCTGGTAATAATTCCGGATCAATTCGTTTATCTTTCCAACCAGCGCCCCAATGCAGGTGATCTCCTGTTGAACGTCCGCTAGAGCCTACTTCACCGATCTTTTCACCTTTAAGGATATAATCTCCCTTTTTTACAGAAAGCTCGCTCATATGAATGTAAATGGAGCTTAATCCACCACCATGATCTATCAGTACGAATTTACCATTGTAATAATAATTTCCTGTTAGTGCTACAATACCGGTTGTCATTGCAAAAATATCTGTTCCCTTTGGAGCAGCTATATCAAGTCCGTTATGCGGAGAAACTGTAATACCGTTCAATATTCTATTACTGCCAAAAACTCCTGTTACCTCTCCATTTTCTACAGGGATTCTAAAATCATCTAAGTAAATGAACTGGTTGTTATGAATATTTTTCCGAATATCTTGCATTGTAGAATATTCACGTTCGATCCTGTTTATCACATCCGGATCTGTTGGATCTTCAAGATATTCAGGTGGGATATCATCAATTCTTTGAGTTTCATATTCCCGCTTTGTTAGGTAGAATTTAGTTGTTATCATTTCACCACTTTTCATAACAAAGGTTAAAACATGACGGAGTTTTGCATCGCGATCAAAACCTAATATGGCTCTATTTTCAAAGATGAAAATTTCTATGTGATCAAGGAATAATTTTTCTATAGAACTATCAGTTTTGCATATGAGAATTCCACCCTGTACCGGATTACCTCGCAAAGAAATAAGTTCTTTTGCTGAGAGTTGAACTGACATGATTAAGAACAGTACAAGTAGTAATTTTTTCATATATTTAATTAGAGTTCTATTCTTACAAAAGTATCTTTACTTATCCAACCACCTAATCCGTTCTCTAACTTGATCAAACTCCAGTTCTCTTCGCTTCTATCTATTGTGAATATCATTCCTTCATGAATTGTGAAAACTCGAGTAAAATCTTCTCCGGGACCGCTATATCCGATAGCAGAAGTGCTGAGTAGAACTCCTTCGTCATCACTATGAAATTCCTGCCATTTTAATATGCTGATAATAAGAAAAACTGAGAATAGAAAAACAAAAATAGTTGTAATAAATAAGGGAACTGTTTTCTCACGGTTTTTGTAATGAATTATCATAAAATTAATAAATATTATTATTATTATAAATATAGCAAGTGTGATGATAGCCAAAAGATTAATAGAAAGTGAATCAAACGCCTTAAGCCAGAATGATCTGATCACACTTTCACTTTCTGAATTCTGTTTATCCTTAGTAAAGGTAAGAGCGTAATCAAGATTTCTTCTGGCAGCCTGATGATTGGATCTTACTTTTAATGCTTTCTTGAAATAGAGAATAGATCTGCCAATTTCATTTATCCTGAAATAACAGTTTCCAATGTTGTAATAAAGGTCTGAATTAATAATTCCTTCATTCTCAATAAGACTGAATTTTTCTAATGCTGTTTGATAATCTTTGTCATTATATGAGTTAATTGCTTCTTTGTGTATTGTGTCGATCTGACTAACGGCAAAGATGCTGGCTGCTATGAACACTAATATGAGGATAGATATTGTTTTTTTCATAATACTTAATCAACTCACTTTATTAAAATTTATACTTTGTGATCTCATTGATCGTCTCTTTGACCAGTTGAAAATCTGTTTCAATTCTCTCTTTGGAAAATCCACCAGGCATAAACCGTGCTTGATCACAGGTTTCAAAAAGTATCTTTATTTTTTCGATCAATTCTTCTGAAATATTTTTTGAACTTATTTTGGAAATAATATTTTCGGTGGAACTCCCACGCGGTTTTTTTAATTTATCTGCCAAATAACTGCTTAATCCTAATTGTGCAGCAGCATAGAATCCTGGATCATCATGTGCTGCTAATATACTAGCTTCTTTCATATATTTTTTTAAGATCCTATTAGCTTGTTTTTGGCGGATGTAATCAACATTTCCTTTTAGCTTGGTTCTCTCTTTAGAATATATTATTGAGGCGGGAATGAGAACTAATATCATGAACCAAATGAACCAGTAAAAGAACTTATCAAAGTAAATATTCTTTGAAGTAAGCGCGTTGTCAGTGATTATGAAACCGATATCCGAACCTTCCATACTGACTATAGATTGTGCGGCACTGCTGGCAACAAATGTAAGATCACCTTCTCCAATCTTCAATTGATATGGTTTAGTCTGTTGTGTTTTGAAGCTACCGGAAGAAGTATCAAAATAGGTGAACGGAACAGACGGTAGTGTGTAGTTTCCTTTTTCCTGAGCAATGATCAGGTATTTTATTGTCTTTTTGCCGGATATCTTATTCTTATTTATATCTGTTGTGATCTCCGGATCTAAGAATCTTAAGTTATTCACTTCCTTTAGTTTTGGAATATCAAACTGCTTCAGGTTTCCGGTTCCGCTTATTGTGATAGTGTAAGTAAATGAATCACCAACATTCAATTGGTTTTGACTGATATTACTGGAAAGCTTGAATTTCCCAACTGCATTTGAATAAGAAGCAGATTTGTTGTTTTGTGGAATTGGTTTAACTTTTACTGATGTCGGTTTATTCTTAATGTTGTATCTTTTGGTAGTTCCGAAATCAAAAAAGCTGTGTGATTGAGTTCTAATATCAACATTCAGAGCTACTGAAGGAATGCTCAGCTTCCCACTTTTGGTTGGAAACAAGGCAACTGAACGTATCAGCATCACATTGTACATTATATCATTGTATGTTTCGCGATCAAAGCTTATGCTCTTGGGTTTGTAAATATCTTCTTTCCAGAAACCTTCAAAATTCGTATCTCCAGCAAAGGCAAGGTTGGCAATGTCATATCTGGAATAGAGCTTATATTCAACAATTATTGGTTCTTCTACATAAACATTTATTTTGTTGATATCTGCTTTTAAAAAAAGATTATCAGAGAGGTTTAAAGATGAATTTGGTTGCTGAGTGAATGATGATGAGGTTGGTGGAGCTGGTTGAGTAGTACCCTCTGAAACTTTTATATGAATAGGATTGGTTGTAAATGTCTTATCTTTGATCTTTATAGTTATAGGTGGAATTATGTGATTTCCAATTTTGTTGGGACGCAGAGTATAAGTGAAACTCTTAGTAACTTTGGAAGTCATTTTCCCTTGAATAATGGAATAGTTAGATGAGGAAGAAGTAGAAGAACCAAGATTCTCAAAGTTTTCTATTTTGGGTAATCTGGGTGTTGAAATATCACCAACTTTTTCACCGGAGATCTCAATTGTATACTTAACCAGATCAGAAATCCCGATCTTGGTTCTATCAACATAAGATTCAACTTCAATCTTCTGCGAGAATAGAAGTTGACCAATTAAAAGCAAACTTAATATAAATATTATCTTCTTCATTTTATCCTTTCAGAAATTCATGATGGCTACCAGTACTTTCCGGTTTTTGTTCTGTCAACATTCATTTTCTCTTTCTCTTTTTTCATCTCTTCTTTTTCTTTCTGCAGGAGAGCTTTGAGCATTTTTTCAGCATCTTCTTTCTTTTGCTCTTTTAGTTTCTGCTCTTGTGATTTTTGTTTTTCATCTTGTTTTTGCTCATCTTTTTCTTCGTCTTTATCGTCATTATCTTCTTTATTTTGCTCTTGTTGTTGCTTTTGCTCCTGCTGACGCTGCAGCATTCTTGCAGTAAGCTCATAATTGTAGCGTGCATCAAGATTTTGTGGATTTTCAACCAGAGCATCACGGTAATTCTTTATAGCATTCTTATAATCCTTTTGCAGGAATTTCACATTCCCAAGATTTTGTAATGCTTTAGATCTATCTTTGAATTTCTCATTATTTAGAGCAAGTTTGTAATTTTGTTCAGCTTCTTCCAGTAAACCATTTTTAACTTGTGCATTTGCCTGATTAAAATGCAATCTGGAATCTTTGGGATATTTAATGGCATTACGTTTAAAATTTCTTTCAGAATTCTCAAAATCTTCTTTCTCATAAGATTTAACACCTTTTAAATTTCTGATGACTTTATCGTAATTTACAACATCAGAAAACAGTGTGCTAAAAGATAACATTAGGATCAAAAGGATTAGTAATTTAGCTTTCATTACAACACCCGCTTGAATTTTGTTTTCTTTTTATAGATGATAAGAGATTCTATCAGAAGCAATATTAGCGCTGTCACTACAAAGTATTTATATTGTTCTTTGTATCTCACATATTCTTTAGAATCAAATTTCTTCTTCTCAAAAGAATTGATGTTTTTCATTATCTCATATATCTCCGATTGCTGAGGTGTGATGGGGAAGAAGCGTCCATTTCCTTTTTTAGCGATCTGTGTTAGAGTGTTAATATCAAGTTTTGTAAAAACAATATCACCTTTATCATCTTTGGCATAAACCACATCACCATCTCTGTTTTTAATAGGAATTGTGCTTCCTTCCGGTGAGCCGATACCAAGAGTGTAAATAATAGCATTTTGTTTTCCGGCTTCTTCCGCAATTTCAGTTGCATTTTCTTCCAGATCTTCTCCATCGCTTACCACGATGATAACTTTGTGCTTTTCTTTCTCGCCAAAAAGTTTCAATGAAGTAGAAATTGCTTCACCAATATTCGTACCGTACGATGGAACTGTTTCCGTATCAAGTATGTTTAGGAACAGCTTTGCGGCATCGTAGTCATTGGTGAGAGGACATTGTACAAAGCTTTTACCCGCAAAAGCAACAATAGCAATTCTATCACCTTTTAATTGATCAATGAAAAGTGAGATCTGATCTTTTGCTCTCTTGATCCTGCTGGGTTGAATATCTGTCGCATCCATACTTTTGGAAACATCTATCGCTACAACAATATCAATTCCCTCTTTTTTAATGATCTGAACTTCTTTATCCCAACGCGGTCTGGCTAGAGCAATTATTATAAAGAGAAAAGCAAATACAAATATGAAATTCTTGAGTGACCAATGAAAACCTGAAAACTGCTGCATAAAGAAATCGTAAAATTTCACTTCTGCGAATTTAGAAAAATTCTTCTTTCTATTATGATTAGCAATTCCAATAAGAATTAAAAATACCGGTATCAGTATTATCAGAAACAACAAATATGGATTTCCCCAATGCATTTACTTACACTCCAAAATTTTCCTAAAGTCCCTTTATTTGTGTACCAATAGGGTACTCAACAGAATATTTAAACGGTATCAATATTTCTTCACCCGCCTTAGGCTCAAAGAACCATTCAATATATTTATGCTCATTTATTTTTAATATCTCAGTATCTTCTTTGTATGATGGTTCTATCAATTTCACCTTAATTTTTTCATTTTGTGAAATAGGCAGCTGATCCCAAACAACTATCTCTTCTTGAGTCTTTTTATTATTTGTTATCTTGATAAGATATTCAAATATTTTTTTATTTTTCTCAACAAAGATTCCGCCTGTCTCATCAAATTTTTTAACAAATCTATATTCTACTTTTATCCCCTCATCAACACCCAAAAACGTCCAAAACTCTTCTGTTGGAGCAACTGCTTTCAGATATGAATTTGCTACAAAGTTGTTATCCAAAAATACATTTGTATCTCCAGGTAGAAATGGATATTCGGAATCATTCTTAACTTTTGCTTTTAAATATGCATATTGAGAATGCTTGGGAATTGTAGAATATCGGAATCCAGCCGGAAACTCCTGAATCGTGATAGTAACCAGATGTTGTTCATTATCACTCTTGATTGTGTTGCTTCCATCAATATCAAAAACAACTGAAGTGAAACCGGACTTAACGGTAGATTCTGGAATATCAATATCTATACTTAATGCTGCACCTCCATCTACAGGACCATCATACGAATGCCTGACTTTCTTTTCCACTATATTGCTCATACTAGGTGCATATCTATCTTCAAGTGATTCTTGTTTAACATGTCGATATTTTCTTATTGAGATATAATTAGGTTTTAATTCAGGTGGTTGTGCACTTATGTTTGGTTTTGCAGTAGATAGCTTGAGATCTACATCAACCCAATCTTCACCGGTTTTTTGGAAAATATTACTTTTGTAAGTAAGATGCATTGTTTTCTCTTGAGAATCTACTCTGATGTCATATATTGGTTTCCAGGATGGACCATAAACAATATAGGAAAGATCAAGTTTTATATTTCCCTCTTTTTGTACATCAACCAGAACTTCTACCATTTTCTTATATTTATAGTCTTGTTGTCCCATAACTAGAATCTCACGCTTAACTTTATCAATTTCAGCATTAACGTCTCGTACTAATTTATCAGTATTACGGATCTCTTTATCAAGGGTCTCTTGTTTGGAACGATAAAATTCAACCATCTTGATCCATTTTTCAGGGTCGAGTTCAACATTCTCTGTTTTTTCGGTTGTACTTGTAAGTTTAGTAAGAATATCTTTTACAACTCTTTTCTCATCTTGAGCTTGCGATTTTTTGTCATTGAATGTAATTTTCTTATCTTGAAGTTCAAGTAATTCATCGGTTAGAGTTTTTTTCTTTTCATCTGTTATTTGGGCAAATTGCTCGGACTTAAAGGTTACATCACGCAAAACTGCATTTCCCTTACCATCTGCCTGGATGCTGTTCTGTATAATGCTTTGTGGAAGTTCATCAAACAAAATTTTATGCTCTCCTTTTGTGAGATATATTGTCGCAGAGCGTGTGATCTGGGCACGGTCTGAATAAACTGTTACAGATGTAATTTTAGATTCTACAGCATTTAAACTAACTAAAAAAAGTACTAATAATAGTGGCAGAAAGATCTTTTTCATTTTTCCCTCCCTTAAGGAATTTCCTTTCTAATTATAATTCTGAATATAAATTCTAACAGCATTAAAACAAACGCTGCTAATAAATATCTCCAGAATAATTCCTGATAAATATAATAATCATTTATCTTCAATTCGGTTCTTTCCATTTCATCAATATATTCCATGATGGCAGATAGCTCATCAGTATTTGTTGCCAATCTCGCATGTTTGGTTCCGGTTATTTCAGCTATCTTATCAAGTGAATCCATATCTATTTCGATATTTACTTTCTGATAACGTATTCCAAAAGCAGTTTGCACAGGATAATCCACAAGCCCTTTTCTGCCTACTCCTACCGGATATACTTTCACAGCAAAAGTAGATGCAAGCCCGGCAGCATCTAAAGGCTCGATCTCACCTGCATTATTTCGTCCATCAGTGATAAGGATAATTACTTTAGATTTGGCTTCAGAATCTTTTAGACGTGCTACTGCAGTGGCAAGTCCCATTCCGATAGCTGTTCCACTAGCATCTTCATCAATTGACACATTATCCATAATGGACATGAGAATATTATAATCAAGTGTGAGCGGACATTGCGTAAATGCATTTTCAGAAAATACAATAAGTCCAATCCGATCATTTCTACGGTGCTCAATAAAATCGATTGCTACTTTTTTTGCAGCTTCCAGTCTGTTCACAGGTTTAAAATCAACAGCTTTCATACTACCGCTCACATCGATTGCCAGCATAATATCAATACCCTTGCCGGTGATCTGCTGTTTCTTATGTGCAAGCCGAGGTCGTGCTAAAGCAAGAATGAGAAGCACTATCGTTAATGTTCTGATGATAATTGGAATATACTGCAGCAAGCTGCTTCTGCCTGCGATTGAACGGATCAAGTCAATACGACTGTGGATCAATCTGACCTTTTTCCTGCGTAGTATCAAGAATTCATATAACAAATACGGAATAATTATCAGAAGAGCCCAGAACCACTTCGGATTAACGTATTCAAGCATTCTCTGTCTCCTCTGTCGCATTCAATTTTTCAAAAGATCTTAAGTAATTATCCAACCAATTCAATGCTATCTTAGAATCAGAATCTGTTGGAATTGCTTTGGCAAATTTTATCATATCTGCTTGCATAAGAAACTTGAGAATCTCAGATTTTTTAGAATGATCATCTAATATCAGGTTTGCCCTTATTTCGCTGGTTGTCATTTCAACAGAATTGATTTTATAATGCAATTCAATAAACAGACGTAAAATAAGTGAAATCCTGAAATAGAAATTTAAGAAATCACCTTTAATTAGTAGATCATCTTTTCTTAAATTATCCAGCAATTCCAAAGCAATAATGTATGCGGGTCTGTCATCAATGATCTCCGGTTTAGAGATGTCTTTTTTGGCTTTCTTCAATAATTTAATTAAATATTTCACTGCAAATATGATGAGAATGATGATCAACAACGGAATGAAGTAATCAAGAAATTTCAAGTTAACTGCCAGTGGATCTGTAATATCTTTGATACTTTTGGTGCTGTCAGTTATCACCGATTCTATATTCAGAATAAATTCTTTAGTTTTGAGAATTTCCAAACTATCGGTAGTTTTAACTGCAAATTCAAGTTCCAGAAAAGTGAATTCACCGGTATCAAAAGGCTGATATGTGAGATCTAGTAATGTAGTTTTTATATCATTATTTATTTTTTCGGTTGATTCAATATTTTTTAAAATGAAAATATCAAGAGTATCATTTTGAGTTGAAAATATGCTGTCTGCAATTGCTGATGAGATATCAATGTGTAAAGTGAATGGGGTTCCAATAAAGAGTTTCTCCGGTTTTTCCAGTTGTTGTTCTAATTCAGCCGAAAATACAATGAGCGGAATAATTATTAATATCAGAAATAAATATATCTTTCTCAAAACTACCTCTGATTCTTCATTCTAATGCGGAATTTGAAGAATTTCATAAGTTCCGGAGCATAAGGTTTGTCTGTGCTTAATGTAACAAGATCGATCTTCAACTTTCTGAATTGCTGTTTGAGTTCAGTTTCCTGCTTGATGATGGCTTTGTTATATTTTTCTCGCAATTTTTGGTTGGAAGAATTTACAGTGAATGTTTTTCCGGTTTCAGGATCTTGAAGGTGAAGTAATCCTGCATTTGGCATTTTGTATTCTGCACTATCCTGAATTCTTAAAGCGATAACATCATGCTTCTTAGCGAGTATCTTTAAACTATCTAAATAATCAGTATCCAGAAAATCGGAGATAACAAAGATAATGCTATGCTTTTTGATAAGCCGATAAATGTACTCTACAGCATTCTTAATATTTGTTCCACTTTTCTTAGGCTCAAAATAGAGGATATCACGCAAAATCCTGAGTGCCGATTTTTTCCCTTTTGTGGGAGGAATATATTTTTCAACTTCATCCGTAAAAAGTAGAAGACCAACCTTATCATTATTGGATAAGGCGGAAAAAGAAAGAACAGCTGTAATTTCAGTGATGAATTCAGACTTCAGATAGCCTTTGGTTCCAAATAGGGTAGATGCGCTACTGTCGATGAGGAACATTACATTAAGTTCACGTGTTTCTTCGAATTTTTTTATGTATGGGAATCCATGGCGTGCTGTAACATTCCAGTCAATCTGACGGAAACTATCTCCACTTTGATATTCCCGCACTTCGGAGAATTCCAAACCTTGTCCTTTGAATAAACTGTGATATTCACCGGAAAAAAGGTCCGAAACCAGATCTCTGGTCGTGATCTCAATTTTACGAATTTTCTTAATTATATCTGATGTTTCCATAATTTATAATACACTTTATTAACATTATTAAATTAAACCCTCTGAAAAACTGCATTTTTCTTTCTCCCCTTACAAAGGGGAGCTCACAGCAAAAGGGCACATTATCCGATCCCCCCTCATAAGGGGAACAAAAGGAGGTTTATATAGATCATTCAAAATAATCATTTCATTAGTTTTGGTTTCAATCCCCAATTCCTAATCCCTAATTCCTAATCAATCTATGGTACTTCAATCTCATCGAATAATCTGGTTACAATATCTTCTTGCGTGATTTGTTCTGCTTCAGCTTCATAAGTAAGAATAATTCTGTGCCTAAGGATATCTTTTCCAATAGCTTTTATATCATCTGGAGTTACATAACCACGATGTTCGAGGAAGGCATGAGCTTTTGCTGCCTGAGCAAGATAGATTGTAGCACGTGGTGAAGCCCCACAATCAATAAGATCAGAAAGATCACTCAAATTTTTAAATTTGTCTGGTTCACGAGTCGCAAAAACCAGATCAAGGATGTATTCCTTAATTTTATCTTCCATATAAATATCTTTGATCAACTCTCTCATTTCCAGAATATCTTTGGGTTTCACAACTGCCTTAACTTTAATCTCATCTTTTCGAACCATTTTCTCAAGAATTAATTTTTCTTCTTCGCGGGAAGGATAATTAATAATAAGTTTAAGCATAAAACGGTCTACTTGTGCCTCAGGAAGCGGATATGTTCCTTCCTGTTCAAGTGGATTCTGAGTTGCCATAACCAGAAATGGCTTAGGAAGAGGATAAGTTGTATCTCCAATAGTTACTTGTCTTTCCTGCATTGATTCTAATAATGCAGATTGCACTTTTGCCGGAGCACGGTTTATCTCATCTGCAAGTACAAAGTTAGCAAAAACAGGACCTTTCTTAGCAACAAATTCGCTGGTTTTCTGATTATAAATTAGAGTACCCATCAGGTCAGCCGGTAATAGATCCGGAGTGAATTGGATACGTTTAAAAGTAGATTTGATAGTGTTTGCCAAAGTATGTACAGCAAGCGTTTTTGCAAGACCCGGAACACCTTCAAGTAGAATATGCCCATCTGCAAGCAGTCCTACAAGAAGCCTTCTGATCATGTATTTCTGACCTACGATAACTTTTTCTGTTTCTTGAGTTATCTTATCGATCAGCTCGCTTTTTTCCATCACTTTCTTATTAATTTCTTCAATTTTCATTGATCCTCCAAAAAATATACTTATTAATATAAACGTATATAAAGAATTTAGTTACAATTTTATTATATGTTTATGTTTAAAAACTTTTCCGTCGAGATGCTTAAACTGAATTTCTACATCACCTTTATCAATGGTCATAACTACGTAGGAAGCTTTCTGACCTCGATCAGTTTTGGCTTTTAGATGACCGGGATTAATAAAATGCTTATCTTCAATATGATCATAATTAGAATGATGAGTGTGTCCGTAAAGATAGATGTCTGCTGGGATACTGGTTTTTGATAGATCTTCGAGTTTGTGTGCTAAAGCAAATCTCCAGTTATCAATTTCAATTTCCAAGATTTTGGGAAGTTTCCCATTTTTATAAGCGGGATGATAAATACCGGGAACTCTGATCAATTCTATGTTATCTGTGATGTCAGAATTATTATCCAGATCCTCGTAATCGTCACCTAAATGAAAAATATGAGTATATTCATTTTCAATCTTAAAGACGTTTCTTAATGTCTTTTGATTCTTGTGAGTATCGGACAGAATAATTATCTTTTTCATGCACCAAAATTGACTACATCTTTTTAGGTGAGGAAATTCCCATCAGATCAAGTGAAATTGAGATTACGTTTTGAACTGCACTGATCAAGTACAACCTTGCCAGACTTAAGTCAACTTTCTCTTCGTTGATAATTTTATATTTTGCATAGTATTTATGGAACATCCCTGCTAATTCGTGCACATAACCAGCCAATCTGTGAGGTTCTCTGTTATCGGCACAAAGATTGAGAACAGATGAAAGATCCATCATCTTTTTGATAAGATTTAACTCGTCATCTTTATTCAATTTACTTAAATTCTTTTCGTCGAATTTCTTCAATGTTAATTTCGCTTTTTTTGCCTTCTTTAGAATACTAATAATTCGTGCATAAGCATATTGACAGTAGAAGACAGGATTTTCACTTGATTTTTTCTTTGCAAGTTCCAGATCAAAATCAAGATGAGCAGACGGCTTTCTACTAATAAAGAAATAACGGGCTGCATCTTTTCCAACTTCATCCAGCAGGTCATCCATAGAAACGATCTTGCCTGCACGTTTAGACATTTTGACGACCTCACCATCTTCCAAAAGGTTTATATGTTGGAGAAAAACAACTTCCAGCTTAGAATCATCAAGTTCCAATGCTTTAATTGCAGCACGAAGTTTAGAGACATGACCGTGGTGGTCGGGTCCCAGAACGTCGATAATAATATCGAAACCACGATTATATTTGGTTAAATGATAAGCAATATCTGGTACGAGATAGGTTGGATTTCCATCAGCTTTAATGAGTACACGATCTTTTTCATCACCAAATTTGGTTGAAGAAAAGAAAACCGCATCATCTTTTTCATAAGTGCAACCGGCTTCCGCCAGGTAGCTTAACGCCTCTTCCAGAATACCTTCTGCTCGCAGTTTTTTTTCAGACATCCAGTTGTCGAACTGTACATCAAATCGATTCAAACTAGAAACCTGCATTTTATGGATCTCACCTAAGGCAAAATTCTTCATTCGCTCAAGACGATCTTCTTCAGTCATGTGAAAAAGTTTAGTTCCCTCAATCGTATTCAACTCAGCTGCAAGATCTTTGATATATTCTCCATGATAAGCCTCAAAAGGGAATTCTTCAAGATTATGACCATGCAATTCACGGTATCTGATCTCTAAAGATTCAGCAAAAATATCTACTTGATTTCCTGCATCATTAATATAAAATTCACGGAATGGTTCAAATCCGATATAATCCATTATGCGATATAGACTATCTCCATAAGCTCCGGCACGAGCACTTACAATGTTCAATGGACCTGTTGGATTTGCACTAATAAATTCAATAATGACTTTTTTATTCTGTCCATAATTGGATGAACCATAATTTTCCTTATCATTTGAGATCTTCTGAAGTTCTTTATAATAAAGAGAATTTGCCAGTTTGAAATTAAGGAAGCCGGGTCCAGCGATCTCAATTGATTTGTAGTCTCTTTTTTTAGAAAGATCATCGGCAATTTTCTGGGCAATTTCACGTGGTTTCATTTTTAGGATCTTTGTGTTAATAAGTGCAACGTTACTAGAAAAATCGCCATGCTCAGCTATATTTGGGATCTCAACAGTAAAATTATCACTATGCTTAGTATTAATTTTTGTTAAAGATTTTAAAATATCATCATATATTTTTGTTTTCATAGTTTACTATTCTTTAGTTTCCTTTTTCGCTCTAGAACCAACAACATAAAGATCTTCTAATTTATAATATTCTCGTTTATCCTGGCTAAAAATGTGAACAATGATATCACCAAAATCTATCAATATCCAGGTACTGGAATTCTTGCCTTCCGTAGATAGTATTTCTATTCCCTTTTCTTTTGCCTTTTGAATAATATTCTCGGCAATAGCTTTATTATGCAGATCTGCGGTTCCACTGCAGATTATTAAATGATCTGTAAAATCGGTTTCACCTGTTACATCGATGTG
>JAGLPW010000084.1 GCA_023137125.1 Candidatus Cloacimonadota bacterium
GCACAGCTTTTTTCTCTTCCATCCAATTAATTATATTTGCGATTTCTTGTTTTTGTTCCATAATCTCCTATTTAAAATATGTTCTATAATCTCTACCAAGAATTATCTGAAAATCTTCTATTGCATTCTCATCAAATGCATAAATTCTTCGTGAGATCCCTGTTATTTTCATTAAATATTTCAATTTATTTTCATCTTTTCTTTTAACTACGATAATTGATTTACCGTAAATGAATTTGTTACTCTTCACATTTTCCCAGGATATTATATCAACATTCTTAAAATTCGAATTTATAAGATTGTCTTTAACTTCACTGGCGGCACCCTTAACACCACATCCATTCAAAATGGATAATTTAAGGGAAGTAACTTCAATAATTTCAACTTCAACATTTTCACTAATTTTTTTATTAAAGAACATAAAATAAGATGCCACACTAATTAGTAATAATGCTGTAATACCTATTAAAGAAGCACGTTTATCTATGCGAAACAAATTATTTTCTGGTTTTCTCATTGTCAAATTGTTCTTTAAGTTTGGAATATGCCTGTTCAAAAGATTCCGGAATTACTCTGGTTCCACCGATTGCAGACATAAAATTCACATCTCCACTCCAACGCGGAACAATATGCACATGAAGATGCTCATCAATCCCAGCTCCGGCAACTTTACCAAGATTTAAACCAATATTCAATCCGTCAGGAGAATACACTTTGGTTATTACAGCTTCGCATAATTGTACAGTTTCAAATAGATCATCGATCTCTTCTTTACTCAGCCCATTCAAATTTGGAACATGTTTGTTGGGAACAACCATCAGGTGACCGTTATTGTATGGGAAAATATTCATAATGACAAAACTGAGTTCACTTCGATAGAGGATCAAATGTTTTTCATCATTGTTTTCCGATGGCTTGAGACAGAAAATACATTCTTTATCTTTATTGGATAGAATATATTGCAACCTCCACGGTGAATATAAAATATCACTCATATTATGCTCCTTTTAATTTAAACCAAGAATTTACACTATTAACACAAATTTTAACAACGAACAAAAACTAACAAAAAGAACAATAACTAATCCCATGCAATTCCCTTTCCGAGAAAGGGAAACGTAGAAAAGCAAGAAGATTTTCTCTCACAACTTCTAATGTTCTCCCTTCAGAAAAGGGAGACAGTAGAGGGATTATCCTTCTTCATTCATCATTCTGTATTCGATACTTGTAAGCCTTTGGCTTATGGATATTCAATTTTACCTTTCAAAATGTTCTTGCCTACTCAAGAATTCAGTTTCAAGATTTGCTAATTGTTCCTTGGAATTTACTCCCGATGCTTCTACCATATCGTAAAGGATTACTGATGTAACGAGTTTGTTCATATTATTCAATATTTCTAAAGTATCTGTAAGATAATACTCATTTTGATTATTATTATTATCAATTCCATGCAATGCTGCAAAAAGATCTTTCGCATTAAAACAATAAATTCCTGTATTAATTTCGTTGATCTCTTTTTCTTCTTCGGTTGCATCTTTAAACTCTACAATTCGTTGCACATTGCCATCTGTGTTTCGTACTATTCTCCCATAACGGAGAGCATCGTCCATAAAGGCTGTGAGAACTGTACAGGAAGCATTATGCCCGCGATGGTGTTCTTGAATTTTTTCCAAAGTTTTATATCTAAGAAGTGGTACATCTCCACAAAGAATGAAAACATCTCCATCAAAATCTTTGAAAATCTCTTCAGTGACCATCACAGCGTGACCTGTTCCGTTCTGCTGAACCTGTTCTACGAATTTAATGTTATCATTTTTAGGAACAACATCGATAACCTGTTCTTTCTTGTAACCCACAACAATAGCGATCAGATCACTATTGATCTTGTTTGCTGTTTCTACAACACGATTTATCATTGGTTTTCCTGCTAATTCAAAGATCACTTTCGGTTTATCTGATTTCATGCGGGTACCCTTGCCGGCAGCAAGAATTATTGCAGCAGTCTTTTTCATTTAAGCCCCATTAATATATCACTAATTTTTTTATTTAATACCGGATGAATAAGATCCGGGCATAACTCATTCAGAGAAGTTAAAACAAATTCACGTTTATGCAACTGAGGATGGGGAAGAACCAGCAATTCAGTATTGATGATCTCACCTTCATAGAATAACATGTCAATGTCTATCGTTCTGGGTCCCCATTTCTCTTTTCTGATGCGACCAAGTTGATTTTCTATATATAAACACTTTTTTAAAAGTTCTTCCGGCAACAGGTCTGTATCTAACTCGATAACACAATTTATAAAATCGGGTTGATCAGTTTTGCCATATGGTGCTGTTACGATCATTGAACTGGTTCTCGTTATCCTAACGTTTTTCAATTTGGAAATTTGATCGATAGCTTTTGTGATAAATTTTAACTTATCACCCAAATTTGAGCCCAGACCAAGATAACAGTACATCAACTTCCTTTATCTGTTTCTTTCCATTTCTACTTCTACAGAGCCAAGTGAACCATTTATTGGAACGGATGGCTTCTTGATCTTAACATTAGCAAAAATGATAGATGGGAATGATTCTAAGATCGAGTCGAGAAGAGTATTTGCACAAACTTCTAATAGATAAAACTCGCGTTCCTCCAAAGTGTGTTTGATAATTGCATAAACTTTAGTATAATCAACTGTATCTTCAAGGTGTTTGATCTCCTTATCATTTGCCTGTTCGGTTTCATAAGAAAAATTAACAATAAACCTCTGTCCTAATTTCCTTTCTTCCGGATGAACGCCATGATAACCATAAAAAACCATTTCATGTAAATGAATTCTCATTTTATACCTCTATTTAAATACTAAAGTTTTATAGTAATTTTAAAACTCAATTTATTTGCGAATATTTTATCTATTATATATATGAATAAACCACTTAACAACAACCCAAACATTGAAATTACGATTGATAGATCCTCATTAAGATTGAATATATATTTGCTAATTAAATAAAATGATAACATTGTGAGAATTGGAATAATGAAAACCACAAAAGAAGAAAATATACGCAGAGAAGGCGCAATATTAACTTGAACCTTATCACCGATCTCTAATATTAGATCAGTTTTTATTTTATGCAATATGGTTTTATCATTAGCATTGCATATACCACTAACTGCACACCCTTCGCAAGAACCAGTTCTCTCAACTTCAACATGAACAAAATTCCCTTCGATTTTTCTAACAACTGCGATATCTTCGTGGTTTTCCATGATCTTATTTTTCTTTCACTTTATTTATGATATCTGTAGTAGATTTTCCATCAATAAAAGAGAGACTTTTTACCTCTCCATTATATGAATTAACAATATCGGAACCAACTATATCTTTGGGTTTCCAATCACCACCTTTCACAAGGATATTTGGCTTAATGTGATTTATTAACTTGTATGGCGTATCGTCATTAAAAATAACAATATATGAAATAGTGCAAAGGGCAGATAATACAATTGCTCTTTCTTTCTCATTATTTATTGGACGGTCATTTCCTTTTAGTCTTTTTACAGAAGAATCACTGTTTAAACCGAGGATAAGAATGTCTCCTAATTCTTTGGCTTCTGCCAGGTATTGAACATGACCTGAATGGAGTATATCGAAACAGCCATTGGTAAAAACGATCTTCTTATTCTGGTTCTTGAGTTCCTTAATAATACTTGTGATCTCTTCCCATGTTTTTAGTTTGTTTTTCATTTTACCGGATATCTCCCATTAAAGCATGCATAACAAAAACTTTCAGGTTTCGCTACTGCTTTCTCTAATTGTTCTAAAGAAAGATATTTTAGAGAATCAGAACCGATATAATCTCTAATCTCATCCACAGATTTATTATTAGCAATTAATTCTTCCCGAGTGGGTGTATCAATTCCATAATAACATGAATTCTTTACTGCCGGTGAACCGATACGGAGGTGGATCTCCTTGGCACCAGCATTACGCACAAGTTTTACTATTTTATGAAGAGTCGTTCCACGTACGATGGAATCATCGATAAGTGTTACAATTTTACCTTTGAAGAAATTCGGGAGTGGATTGAATTTCTGATAAACACTTTCATCGCGAATTGTCTGTTCTGGTTTAATGAAAGTTCTTCCTACGTAATGATTTCGAATCAAACCCATTTCATACGGTTTGTTCTTATATTTTGCATAACCCAATGCAATAAAATTCGATGAATCGGGAACAGGCACAACTACATCAGGATCAATATCATCGCTTTCTGCAATTAATGCTCCGATCTTTTCTCTAACCTCAAATACATTTTCTTCAAAGATCACACTATCTGGTCGTGAAAAATATATATGCTCAAAGATACAGTGTTTATTGGTCTTTGAAGCTCGGAAGTCATTCGGATCATTTTCGATATTGGTTATTCCGTTATCATTAACAACGATTATTTCTGCCGGATTAACTTCCTCTTTCCAATCCATATAAAGAATATCCAGGGCGCAGCTTTCTGAAGCTACTACAACAGCACCATCTTTTGTTTTACCATAACTCATCGGACGTAGGCCATATGGATCGCGGAAAAGATACATTTCAGTTTTAGTAGCAAGTACTGTAGAATATGCACCTTTTACAATTTTCATCAATTTTGTTATTGCGTCAGGAACTGTGTTGTTTTCTCGTTCAACATGATAAACAATATATTTAAGGATGAGTTCTCCATCATTTCCGCTGGCAAAATAAACACCCTTTTCTTCTAGCCAAGTTCTTATCTCGCTGTAATTGATAATGTCTCCATTACTTGATAGAGCATAAGAAGGACCGGAAAGAGTTTCTACAATATGAGGTTGGGAATTGTAAACTGCAGAAGCTCCGCGAGTAGGATAACGAACATGACCAATTGCAATATTTCCTTCTAGATTTTTTAGCTTCTCGGGAGTGAAAACATCCTTAACTAATCCCATCTTTTTTCGTAACTTGATGGTTGTTCCGTTGTTCACTGCCATTCCACAGCTTTCCTGACCGCGATGCTGTTCAGCAAAAAGTCCTAAAGTTGCCAGATTGGCCGCATTCTCACTTCCAAAAATACCAATTATGCCACACATTTATTGCTCCAATTTATTTTTTATTAAAGCTGATCTTATTTTCATTTCCATCTATAAGTCGCTGAATATTAGCTTTATGACGAATAATAATAAATAAAGCTATAATAAATGTGAAAATAAGGAATTCCAATTCGGCAAATGAGATCCAGATATTTATTATTAACTCAGAAACGAAAAGTGTTAGAGCTGCCAATATTGAGCCAAGAGACACAAACTTACTAAGCCAAACAGTAAACACGAATACAAACAAAGCCAGTGCAACGGGAATTGGAACAAGTGCAATGAAAACACCTGCCGATGTTGCAACTCCTTTACCACCTTTGAATTTCAGAAAGATTGTAAATATGTGACCTATAATAGCAAATAATCCGGTTAAAATTAATATCAGATCTGTAGGTTCAGGGATTATCATTCTGGCAATATTCACTGCCAGAAACCCTTTGCCGATATCTATTATCAGAGTGAATACTCCAACTTTTGTGCCAAGGATACGTAATGCATTTGTCGCACCTACGTTCCCGCTGCCGAAATCACGGATATCAATTCCTTTTATAAGTTTACCCATGATATAACTTGTGGGTACACTGCCCAGAATGTACGCTGCAAAAAGAGCAATTATTATTTCCATATTATTTCTCTCTACTCCTGAAAAGGGTCTTAATTGTAGCTCCCTTGAATTTGAATTCTTCACGAAGTTGATTATTTAAATATCGCTTATAATGTGTGGTTATAAGTTTTGCATTATTGCAGAAAAATACAAAAGTTGGAGGTTGCGTTTTAACTTGTGAACAATAATAGATCATAGAATGTTTTCCGCTGGAATGTGCAGGTGGATATTTAGCGGTAACTTTCTGCAGGAATTTATTGAGTTGACTTGTTGGAATCCGCTTTTTACTCTCTTCATCAACCTCAAGAAGCATTTCAAAGATCTTATGTGCACGTTGTCCCGTGAGTGCAGAAATAAAAATAACCGGAGCGAATTCAACAAACTTCAACTCAGTTCTAATCTTTTCAATATATTTACCAATAGTTGAGTTGTCCTTTTCAATTAGATCCCACTTATTAACTATTAATATTATTTCTTTGTAATTTCTAGCAGCATAGGAAGCTATTCTCTGATCCTGGGTTGAGATTTCATCGTTAGCATCAAGGATCAATAGCACGATATCCGCCCGATTAATACTCTCGATAGTTCGCATTGTACTAAAATATTCCACACCGTATTTAATCCGTTTCTTGCGTCTTAATCCGGCAGTATCGATAAATGTAAATTTCTTATTTTTGTAGTTCAAGTTCATATCTATAGAATCACGTGTTGTACCGGGAATATCTGTTACAATGTTATCTTCCTTTCCGGATAATCTATTAACCAATGATGATTTACCTACATTCGGTTTTCCAACAATAGCAACTTTTATTACATCTTCATCAACAATTTCTTTTGATGAAAGTGTATCGATATTCTTAACAACTTCATCTAAGAAATTACCGGTATTTCTTCCGTGAATTGCTGCGATTGGGAAAGGTTCTCCAAATCCAAGTTGCATAAAATCGTAAATCTCTAGCTCATCTTTTTCATTATCTGTCTTATTAGCAACTAACATAACTTTATCACGGTGAGGAGATAATATCTTAGCAACTTCCATATCAATAGAGGTTGTACCGGTTTTTGTATCTACAACAAACAGGATGAAATCAGATTCTTCAATAGCGACCTCTGCCTGGAATTTTACTGCTTTATCTATACTATTACTTGCTTTTGGAATTATACCACCAGTATCGACAACAACAAAGTTGTGCCCACTCCATTCGGCTTCTTCGTACTTTCGATCTCGAGTTACACCTTCTTCAAAATCTACTATAGCACTTCGCTTTCGGCATATCCTGTTAAATAGAGTTGATTTCCCTACATTGGGTCTGCCAACTATTGCTACAATGCTTTTTCTCATAAATTATATCACCTTTTTTGCTCTCTAAATTTAGTGGTCAATCTTTGCTCAAAGCTGAATCTGTCAAATTAAATGATGAATCAGATTTAAATACATTAAATTAAATCAATTATAAGTTGAAAGCCCTTGACATATTAGCCGAATGTAAATTTTTCAACTTCAATAAAATATTAATTCAGGAGGCAATATGCTAAATAGGAACATCATCGAGAAAGTGATAGATAAAGCGCTTTCTAATGGTGCAGATTTTGCTGAATTGTTTGTAGAGAGTACATTCAATTCTACAATTGCATTTAATGACAGCAAAACAAAACAAAATATTGTTGGTAATGATTTTGGTGCAGGTGTAAGAGTGTTTTATGGTCACACAGCAATCTATGCTTATACAAATGACCTGAGTGAAGAGGCACTTCTAGCTGCAGCAGATGCAGTTAGTAAAGCTGCAAAAAGTGGGAACATCATCGCTTCTATAGATCTAACTAAGAAAGAAATTGCAAACATTCATCCGATAGAAATTCTCAATAATACAATATCAAAAAAGGATAAAATAGATTTTATCAAAAAGGTAAATGAAGCTTCTCGCGGATATAGTGATCAGATAAGTCAGGTCGATATCCGCTTTATGGAGAAGAACCAGCATGTGATGATTGCCAATAGCGAAGGTCTTATTGTTGAAGACGATAGAAATTATTCAAGAGTATATGTGTCTTCAATCGCTTCTAATGGAACGGAAAAGCAAGTTGGAAGTGAAGGTCCAGGCAGATTTGCGGGTTATGAATTTTTCAAATCAATTGATCCGGTAAAACTTGGCAAAGAGACTGCACGAGTTGCTGTAACAATGCTTAATGCAGATTACGCACCTAGCGGCAAATTTCCGGTTCTTATAGATAACGGTTTTGGTGGGGTTATTTTTCATGAAGCATGCGGACACCCTCTAGAAACAACTTCTGTGGCAAAAGGTGCTTCGGTATTTGCTGGAAAAATGGGTGAGAAGATAGCTTTTGAAGGTCTTACTGCAATAGATGACGGAACCATGCCAAACGAATGGGGAAGTGAGAACGTTGATGATGAAGGAATGGAAACACAAAAAACTGTTCTCATCGAAAATGGTATTTTAAAATCTTATATGGTCGATAAAATGGGAAGCCTTAAAACCGGTTATGCCAGAACAGGAAGCGGACGAAAACAATCCTATAGATTTGCTCCAGCCAGTAGAATGAGAAATACTTATATTGCAAATGGGAATGATAAATTTGATGATATGATAGCCTCTATCGATGAAGGGATCTATGCTGCTAAAATGGGTGGTGGTTCTGTTAGCCCGGGTACTGGAGATTTCAATTTTGCTGTTGGTGAAGGTTATATGATAAGAAATGGTAAGATCGCAGAACCTGTTCGTGGTGCAACACTTATAGGGAACGGTGCAGAGGCACTATTGAAAATTAGTATGATCTCAGATAACTTGGCTATGGCTCAGGGTATGTGCGGCTCTATTAGCGGAAGTATTCCAACAAATGTAGGACAGCCGGCAATAAAGATCGATGAGATAATCGTCGGTGGAAGAAATTAGGGGAGGGGCAGAAATGTATTCATCAGAATTCCAAACAATATTTGCTTATGCAAAAGATAAAACAGACGAAATAGAAATTCTTCTCTCAGCAGGTAATTCTTTTTCTGTAAGAATTAATGAACAAAATATAGAATCCTTCAATTATTCCGATTCCAAAGGGATTGGGGTACGAGTAGTTAAAGATGAAAAAGTTGGTTATGCTTACACAGAAAAATTTGATGAAGAGACCTTTAAATTAATTGTAGATGAAGCTATCGAAAATGCTAAATATACAGAAAATGATGATATTGTTATAATGGAAAAATATCCTGAAAACTCTGATAATCCAATTGTGTACTCAGAAGAATTGGATAGGGTTGATGTGGTTGATAAGATCCAATTTGCAAAAGATTTAGAAAAATATGCCAAGGAAGCTGATAAACGCGTTTTTAATGTTCCTTACGCAGTATATGCTGATGGAAAAAGTTATAGTAGAATTGCCAACAGCAAAGGTTTGGATAGGGAAGACACCCAGAATTATGCATATGCCTACGTTGCTGTCTTGTCTGCTGAAGAAGAAGACAAACGCATGGGAATGGATTTTCACATAACTAGAGATTTTGGAGAATTCGATCCAAAGAAAATGGCTGAAAAGGGTGCAAAGAAGAGTACTGATCTTCTTAACGGAAAACTTGCTAAAACAGGAAAATATGCGGTTGTATTCAATAACGAAATGATGGCAACAATGCTGGCAACTTTCTCCGGTATTTTTAATGCTAAATCTGTTCAGGAAGGGAGATCACTTCTTAAGGGAAAAATAGGACAAAAGATTGCAAACGAAAAAGTTACTATTGTTGATGATGGCTTGCATCCCGATGGTTTTTCAACTTCTGCCTTTGATAACGAAGGGTATCCAACTGAAAGAACTATCTTAATAGAAAATGGTATTCTGAAATCATTCTTACATAATACGATAACTGCTAGAAAAGATGGAGTAAAATCAACTGGAAACGGATCTCGCGGGTACAAAGGAACTCTTAATATCAGCACATCAAATTTCATAATAGAAGCAGGTGAACATAAAGAAGCCGATTTGTTTACAAAACATGACAGAATAATTGAGATCGTGAGTCTGCAGGGAATGCATTCCGGTGCGAATGCTATTTCGGGTGACTTTTCACTTGGAGCACAAGGTTTCTTGTGGGAAAATGGCAAACGTAAGCATTCACTAAAACCTTTCACAGTAAGTGGGAATTTCCTGCAAATGTTAAGTGGAGTAGAAGCAATTGCCGATAACTTTAAATTTGATATGAGCAGTAATGGTGCTTCATCAATTTTGATAAATAAATTAAATATCAGCGGCTAATTAAGAAACACAATACAAAAAGGGCAGAAGTTTTCTGCCCTTTTTTATTTTATCTTGTTTTTCTTATCTTACTCATCTTCATAACGCTAGATTTATTAACAACTCGCTCCTTAAATTATTTTCTAATTGACATATAAAATTTGATTAACCAAATTCGATTTTGTTTACAGATTATTAAATTAGAATAAGATTCATTGTTAAAGGAAAGTAAAAAAATGAAATATCTTCTTTTATTATTTTTATTTTTTCTAATTGTTAGCCAATTGTTTTGTCAGATTGATTTTTACATTGAAACTGATGAAACTAGTTATTCTTACGGTCAGGATATTTACATAACTTTTAATGTTCATAACACTTCTGTCGATACCGTTTATGTAACTGTTTTTAATATTTTTCCATTCTCATACTATATTGATGATGAGTATTTTTCACCTGGTTCCCTGCCTGGAGTATTCGATCTTTTAATACCTCCTAATACTACATATTCAGAAGATTATATCCATACAGAAAATGTGAGTAATGGTAACCACATATTAGTCGGTGAATTTCATTGCATGCCACCCTATTTGGTTTCAGATCCTATCTCAATAACCATAGGCCAAGTTAGTGTTAGTTTTTATGAGCTTCAGCAAATTGGATTTCAATTATCAAACTACCCCAACCCCTTCAATCCAACTACAACAATTTCATTCTCAATTCCAGAAGAAAGCACTATTGAACTTTCGATTTTCAACATCAAAGGACAGAAGATAAAATCACTTTTAAACGATCAATTAACGGCAGGAGAGCATTCAATCACCTGGAATGGGGAAGACTTCACCGGAAAGAAAGTTTCTTCAGGAATATATTTCTATAAGCTTATAACTCCTAACGCATCTCACACAAAGAAAATGTTATTATTAAAGTAATCTTTGACAAATAATCAAATTATGAGTCCCTCTCATTTTAGGAGAGGGATTTAGGGTGAGGTGATGTATTAATGAAATCTAAATTATTGTTTTTATTCGCGCTGATCTGTGTAAATTCGTTGTTAAATTCCACAACCTGGCATATTAAGTTGGACGGTAGTGGTGACTTTACAACCATCCAGGAAGGAATTAATGCATCTGTTCATAGCGATACTGTTCTGGTTTATCCTGGCAGGTATTATGAGAATATCAATTACAATGGTAGAAATATTACTGTTGCCAGTCTGGAATTAACTACTGGTGATGAACAATACATATATTCTACGATCATCGATGGACAACGAATATCAAGCTGTGTCAGTATTGTCTCGGAAGAAACTGATACTTGCTTACGAGGACTAACTATCACAAACGGACAAGGAGAAGACGAATATCCACTTTTGAGTGGAGGTATCAATATCTGGGGAGAATCCGATTTACTGGTTCAATGTGATGTGATTAATTGTGTAGTAACCAACAATTATGGGCATCGTTCAGCAGGAATGAATATTAGAGAAGGTTTGGTCTTTTTATCAGGGAACTCAATAAGAAATAATTTTGCTTTTTTTCACGGTGGTGGTTTAAGTATCACTGATCATTCTCAAGTAACATTCGATCCGATCAATCGCTGTAGCATTTATAATAATTTTGCTACATCCGGTATTGAGATTGTAGTGGAAACTATATATTTCGACGAGTTAACAGTTTTTGTTGATACTTTTACCGTTGCAGTACCAACTAGATATTTTGCGCAGAGTTTACCGGGTAGTATGAACTTCGAATACACATTTGACATATTAAATCATGTATTAGAACCAATTGATCAGGATCTTTATGTCGCTCCAGATGGGGATGATACTAATACCGGATTAACACCAGAAGATCCTTTGAGAACGATCAATCTGGCTGTAAGGAAAATTGCTTCCAACAGCGAAAATCCCCACACGATCCATCTTGCTTCAGGCATATACAGTAAGAGCGGGAATCAACAATTATTACCCTTTGGGTGTAAACCACATGTTAATATTATAGGTGAAGATATGAATTCAACGATCATTGATGGTGAAATGGGAAACTACCCATTGTTTTTTACAAGTAGAGGTTATATTAACTCAACAATCAAAAATATCACGTTCCAAAATGCTACTTATCCCAGTTCAATACTAACGATATATTATAGTGATTTAATTAAATTTGAGAATTTATTGATCAAGGATTGTATAGTTTCTTATATAGGTGCAGCATTTAGTGGAGCGACTTCCAGTGGGAATGTGCAGTTAAAGAATGTTACTGTAGACAATACCGAATCAATGCAATACGGAGGTAAAGCAGGAGCGGTTATTAATGGTATAACTTTTTTCAAAGCTGAAAATTGTACCTTTTCAAATAATGTGATTAGTCAAAATGGTCCGTTATCAGCTGGTTTATATGTATCGAGCGCTGGTGGTGATGTAATCATTGAAAATTGCAAATTCTTTGGAAATAGTGCGACAAGCAACTTATATGAAGGCTATGCCAGTGCTCTATTAATAACAGATAATAATGATGAGATAGGCAATGTAATGATTAATAATTGTCTTTTTTATGATAATGTTAATGTTGGTGGTACGAGCACAATTTATGCCAAATCACTAAATAATAGTATGGTATATTTCACGAATAATACAGTAGTCGAAAATCAATGCTCATATGGAATAGAATTTAAAGGGAATATCGATTTCAAAAACAATATCCTGCGCAACGATACATACTATGAAATCCTATTGAATATAATCGATCCGGGTGTGTATAGCACAATAAATGTTTCATACAGTAACATTGATGGTGGAATTAATGCTATCCATAATACCTATGGTTTAAACACTATCAATTGGCTGGAAGGCAATATCGACGAAGATCCTCTCTTTTTCCCATTTTCAATTGATGATCCTTATCAATTAACTGAACTTTCTCCTTGTATAGATACTGGCACTCCGGATACAACAGGTTTATTCCTACCACCGTGGGATCTTTTACATAATCACAGAATTTGGGATGGAGATGGAGATGGATTAGCAATCATTGATATGGGGTGCTATGAGTATGCTGCAGAACCGTTTGTTGATGTTACCCAAAACCAAATACCCAATACCAAGTACCTGTTAACAAACTATCCCAATCCCTTCAATCCCACTACAACAATTTCTTTCTCAATCCATGAAGAATCTGAAGTTGAACTATCCATTTACAACATCAAAGGACAGAAGATAAAATCACTTTTAAACGATCAATTAACAGCAGGAGAGCATTCAATCGTTTGGAATGGGGAAGACTTCACCGGAAAGAAAGCCTCTTCAGGAATCTATTTTTATAAATTAAATGTGAATGGCAAAACTGAAGCAGTGAAGAAATGTTTATTATTGAAATGATAGTAGTAAATCTATAAATACATTATTTAATATTTTATTAGCACAATTGCCTTTTTTAATATTTGACAAAAAATATATTTTTTCAATTTTCTGGTCGAAGGAGTTGAATTAGCATGAAATTTATTAAAATAATTTGTATAGTGTTTCTTATTTCTGTTCCATTATTTTCACAGGAATTTAAAGAATACAAACTTGGTGAGAAGCAGCAATTTGAAGGCAATAAAATATTTGATGAAATGGTGCAGAGTATTGGTGCTGTAGATCAAATAAAAACAATACGCACTATCGGTACTGCAAGCCAGCCAATGGAATTCGGTACAATATCATTTCCTGTTCAGGTGGAAGTGAAATTCCCGGGTAAGCTCAGAATAAAGTTTGAAGATAAAGAATTCATTATTGATAATGATAGTGGTTGGCTTAAGTATCCCCAAGGATTTTATGAGAATTTGCCTGATAAATATATTAGCACAATAAGTGGAAATTTGAATAGAAATTTAATTCAGATTACACGAAGTAAAACTGATTTTGAGATCAAACTTTTAGGTGAAAAGACCGTTCTGGAAAGAGAATGCTATGAAATTGAATTAGTGAAGGATGATTCTAAGATCACTTTGTTTATAGATAAAAAAAAGAAATTACCTGTTCAAATGACTTATTTTATAGACACGAAACAAATTATAAGAACCTATCTTGAATATAAACTGGTAGATGGAATCAATTATCCAATTCATACTATCTCAACCGATATTGATAACAACCTAATAAGTGAGATAGTGATCGAGACGGTTGAATTTAATATTAAGATCGAAGGGTTTTAATTAAAATACCACTTTGCTCGGTAGTCAGAAACTATGCAATAATAACACACCCCACGGTTAAAACCGTACCCCTCTCGAGAGGGGATTTTTGTAAGGTTCTGTTAAGTTAGCTAATCAGCTAACTGCCAACTGCCAATTGCTAATCAGCCAACTACTAATCGGCTAACTACTAATCGGCTAACTGCTAATCGGCTAACTGCTAATCGGCTAACTGCTATTTTTTCTTACAAAGCTTTTTGTATTCTTTTTACTATTGAGTCCACATCTAATTTGCAATGTTTAAATACGTCATCACTATTTCCGGAAAGTGCGTAATCCTCAACACCGAATTTTGTGAATTTGCATTGAAGCCCGAGTTGCATCATTTTATCAGCAATACTGTTTCCAATTCCGGTATTCACATTATGATCTTCATATGTAAAAACTGCTCCGGTTTTTGCAGCTTGTTTCAAAGCATCTTCATCCAGATCATTCGGGCAGGAAATATTCCACACCTGTAATGATATTCCCAAATCTTCTAATCTCTCTGCAATTATTAAAGCATTTCCCGTAAGGGTTCCCATTACAAAAAGTGCAGCCGTTTTTCCATCTCTAAGCAGGTCAGCTTTTCCATATTCAAATTTGTAATCTTTTCCAAAAAATAAATTACCGTTTTCATTTTTTACTAATTCCAGTTTGGAACGTCCCATTGGAATGAGGAAGTTTCCGTATTTTCCTGAGATATAGCGGATGATCCTATCTGTTTGGTTTGGATCAGCGGGAATAATTGTTTTAAAATTATAGAGATTTTTCATTAACCCAAAATAATCGATGCATTGATGTGTTTTGCCATCTTCTCCAACATCTAAGCCGACATGAGTAGTTATAATTTTCAAGTTTGCTTTATTGATATCGCTTAATCTATGCTGATTAAAAGTCTCATCAACACCGAAAACGCCGAAATCAGGGAAGAAAACCTGTAATCTCTCTTTAGACATAGCCGCGGCAACTACGGCCGTGTTATGCTCCATTATCCCACCCTGAATGAAATTCTGTGGCAAAGCAGCTTCAAACTCTTTGGTTTTCACACTTCCTTGCAGGTCGCAATCGAAAACAACAAGTGGTGCATTCTTATTTTTGGAAGCGATATCGGCAATTGCATTTCCCCAGGCAGAGCGGTTATCGGTTTTGTCTTTATAAATTATAGGTTCACCTGTGTTTATATCAAAATCTAAATTTGAATCTTTATTATGGTTGGAATTGGAAGTGCTAAATTTACTTCTAAGCTTTTTATATTTTTCAATATCATTTTCTAATCCAAGTTCCTTCAGAGCTTGTGTAAGTTGTTCTTCCGAGAGGGGAGAGCCGTGGTATTTTTCTTTGTTTTCCATAAATGAAACACCTTTACCCATAGTAGTGTGTCCAATTATAACAGTTGGTTTTTCATTTTGTACAGAATCTATAATTGCATCTCTAATTTCTATCAGATCATGTCCATCAATTTCAATTACATCCCAACCATCCGACAGATAGTTTTCCAAGATATATTGAGGCATGACTTTGTTTATATCTCCGCATATCTGCAATTGATTATAATCTACAAAAGCGGTAATATTCAAATTATATTTAACGGCAAATCTTCGTGCTTCACACAATTGACCTTTCTGCTGTTCACCATCACCCATAAGTACAAAAGTATGAGTATCAATATTCTTCAATTTATTTGCCAGAGCAAAACCGCATCCTGCAGAAAGCCCCTGTCCCAAATTACCGCTGGCCCATTCAATTCCAGCTACGTCAGGTTCTACATGTCCTTCATAAATACTACCGGCTAATCTGAATTGAGAAATTGCATCATCAATATCGAAAAATCCACAGGATGCTAGAGTAGAATATGCTGCTGGAGAAGTATGACCATGACTAATGATTACTCGATCTCGTGTTTTCATTCTCGGATTTTTTGGATCTACATTGATCATATTGTACAATGTTAACATAAAATCAATTGTAGACATCGATCCACCAGGATGTCCCGACTTTGCTAATGATGTCATTTTAATAATAGAACCTCGTGCTTCATTTGCTAATATTTGGATCTCTTTCAATTGCTTAATTGAGAGTTGAGCTTTTTCTATATTCATACTTCCTCCAATTAAAATTTGTCGTAACTTTTTTTCATTTTAATTAAACGTAAAGAAATAAATAAATAAAAAAGATATATCAGAATTTTTACAAAAATTCTATAATATAAATGTTGAAAAATTATTTATGCCAATAGGTTTTTAACCTTAATTAATTTGACAAGCAAACGCTCAAAAAAAGGATTGTTCAAATTTCAGATTAGGGAAATTAATAATGTTAAATAAGATAACACAGATGATATTCGGAGATCGGGATAAGCGTGAAGCGAGCAAAATGCAACCCAGGATTGACGAGATAAATAGCATTTATGATACTTTGGAAAGTATTTCTGATGATGAGATTAGAAAGAGAATTCAGGAAATCAAGCAAGACATTCAGAACATTCTTGCTCCACTTGAAGATGAGCTTGAAGAATTAAATAAAAATTACCAGATCGAACCTGATGAGAATAAAAAAATCAGTTTGGGAAATAATATAGACGGTCTAACAAAGAATCTAAAAGAAAAAACCCAACTTATTCTCGATGATCATTTACCGGAAGTTTTCGCAATTATTAAGGAAACATGCCGGCGCTTGATAGGTCACGAATACGAAGTTCGCGGAGATGCGGTAACTTGGTTTATGGTCCCATTTGATGTACAGCTTATCGGAGCTATCGTTCTTCATGAAGGAAAGATAACTGAAATGGCTACCGGGGAAGGTAAAACACTTGTTGCTACGATGCCGCTGTTTTTAAATGCTCTAATTGGAAGAGGTGTTCATCTTATCACCGTCAATGATTATCTGGCTCAGCGTGATGCTGAGTGGATGAGTCCTATATTTGAATTCCATGGGCTAGTGGTTGGATGTAACGTAGGCGGAATGAACAGTGAAGAGAAAAAAGAAGCTTACAGTTGTGATATAACTTATGGAACGAACAGTGAGTTCGGTTTTGATTATCTTCGTGACAATATGGCAATTTCAGAGAGCCGGCTTGTTCAAAGAAAATTACAATATTCTATTGTTGATGAGGTTGATAGTGTTCTTATTGATGAAGCTAGAACCCCGCTTATAATCAGTGGTCCCGTTCAGGAAAGTAAGAACTTCTTTAAGGAATTAAGGCCTGTGATCCTGCAATTATTCAATGCGCAATCTGTGATTGTAAATCGTTACATCTCAGAGATAAAGAATGAATTGAAACAAGAAGAATATGATGCTGATGTAGTTGGCAGATTATTACTTCTTGTACAAAGAGCAGCTCCTAAGAACAAATCATTTATTAACATGATGAAAGAAGGTGAGCTTAAAAAACTGGTAACAGATTTCGAAGGTTATTATCTTCGTGATAAAAAGATGCACGTAATAGATGAAGAGCTTTTCTATGTAGTAGAAGAAAAGCAAAACAGTGTTGAGTTGAGTGAAAAGGGAAATGTCTTAGTAGCACAGAAAGAAACAGATCTGTTCGTAATGCGTACTTTAGATGAAATACTCGATGAGATCGATGCAGATGAAAATCTTTCCTTCCAAAAGAAAACTAAGAAAAAGGAAGAAGAAACATTCAAATTTATGGATAAAAGTGAGAAGCTGCATAATATCAAGCAGTTACTCAAAGCTTATGTCCTTTTTGAAAAAGAAGTTGATTATGTGGTAGTTGATAATAAAGTTATGATCGTTGATAAATTTACAGGAAGAATGATGCAGGGCAGAAGGTTCAGTGATGGGCTGCATCAAGCACTGGAAGCAAAGGAAAATGTAAAGATCGAAGAAGCAACTCAAACCTTTGCAACTATCACACTGCAGAATTATTTCCGTATGTATGATAAACTTGCCGGGATGACAGGAACTGCAATTACTGAAGAAGCTGAATTTATGGAAATATATAAGCTGCCTGTAAGCGTTATCCCTACAAATCTCCCAATTTCAAGAATTGATCATAATGATGTAATATACATTACAAAAAATGAAAAATATCAAGCAATTTTAGATGAGATCGAATACTGGCATGAAAATAAGAAACCAGTCTTGGTTGGAACTGTATCTGTTGAAGTTTCTGAGACTTTAGCCCGACTTTTAAGAAGACGCGGAATTAAACATAATGTTCTCAATGCAAAGTACCACGAGCAGGAAGCCGATATAATTAAATCAGCAGGAGAGCCTGGTGCAGTAACCATTGCTACAAATATGGCAGGTAGAGGAACTGACATTAAGCTTGGAGAAACAGTAGTTATTGATGAAAAAAGTAGCTACTTAGGTTTATCTGAAAAAACAACTGAAGAACATCCATATGGTTTGCCTTTAGATGGTCTGCATGTTATTGGAACGGAACGTCATGAAAGTCGTAGGATCGACAGACAGCTTCGTGGTCGTAGTGGAAGACAGGGTGATCCGGGAACATCCCGTTTCTTTCTCTCTTTGGAAGATGATCTAATGCGTCTGTTCGGCTCAGAAAAAATTGGCCCAATGATGGTTAGAATGGGACTGCAAAAAGGTGAAGCTATTGTTCATCCATGGATGACAAAAGCAGTTGGCAAAGCTCAAAAGAGGGTGGAATCTTATAACTTTGAGAGTAGAAAGCAATTAATAAAATATGATGAAGTTATGAATCAGCAACGGAATGTAATTTACACCTATCGCCGTAATGTTCTCAAAGGATATGACCTGAAATTTGAAGTTATCGAAATGATAAAAGATACGATCGCTGACATGGTCGACAGCATTATTGTTGATGAGAATTATGCAGAGAATTGGAATATTTCTGAGATCTTAAATTGGATAAGAGCAAACTTAAATGTAGTTTTATATGAACAGAATATTGTTACAGAAAGAATGAGATATGAAACTCTGCTTGAAAATTTATATGATGGTGTTCTAAAAGCGTATCAGAAAAGGGAAGATGATCTTAGCTCTGAACAGTTACGTGAGATAGAGAGACGTGTTATGCTAAGTGTAGTTGATGAGCTTTGGCGTGACCATCTACATGAAATGGATCTTTTAAAAGAAGGTATTGGTCTTAGGGCATACGGACAGAAGGATCCTTTAATTGAATATAAGAAGGAATCATTCAATTTATTCCAGACTTTAGTTTCCAACATAAATATGAGTGTTACAAAAAAAGTCTTTACAACTTATATTATTGCTCCAGAAAAGATACAAGATTTTTTAGAAATGGCTAAACAGCGTCATGAATCAAGTTCTGCATTTGATGTTCCGCAGCCGACGGAAACGAATGTGACTACAAATGCACCTGAAAAACAGAAGCTCCAACCTCGTTCAGTTGGAGAAAAAATTGGAAGAAATGATCCATGCCCTTGCGGTAGTGGGAAAAAATATAAAAAGTGTTGTGGTAAAATAACTTAGATCGCAACATTAGATAAACAAGGAAGGAAAATGTCGGAAATAAGTACTAAAGAATTTATAAAAACAATACTGGCAGATAAACCAGCTCGTAAGGAACTTAAAAAACTTGGATTAACTGAAAAGGAGTTGGATGAACTAATGGAATCTGTAGTTGTACGTCAGAAATCTAAGAATTATAATAGAATATTAGGAGAAGAAGAACGTAGAATTATAACAATCGATGCTTTTGGATATCTAATTCATCTCCTTAAATTAGGATCTGTAAACAAAGAAATATTCGAAAAAGTAATTGTACTCTCTATCCAATTGAATGGATTTCTAAAGAAGAAAATAACTAGAGATATGATTGATAATATTGTTAACTACATCATTTTTTCTGGAATTGAAGATGTCTCAGTAAGAGATTTGTTAGATTTATTCTTCATCCAGGAAAATGAAATAAATTTTGATGAAGAGATAAATTAATATGGGAAAAAGCCTAATAATCGTTGAATCACCCGCTAAAGCAAAAACAATTGGTAAATTTTTACAGAATAAATTCATAATTAAAGCATCAAATGGTCATATTCGTGATCTTCCTAAAAGAAGTTTCGGTGTAGATCCCCAAGATGATTTTAAAGCTAAATATGTGGTTGATCCTGCCAAGAAGAAGATAATTAAAGAACTAAAACTGGCTGCAAAAGATGCGGATAGTATCTACCTAGCCTCTGACCATGACCGCGAAGGAGAAGCAATTGCCTGGCATCTTACACAAGTTCTAAAGAAAGAGATCAAAGATAAGAAAGTGCACAGGATCATCTTCAATGAGATCACCAGAGATGCCATAAGAAATGCTATGGAAAATCCCGGTAAGATCGATCAGAAGAAAGTGGATTCCCAACAGGCGAGAAGGATCTTGGATAGAATTGTTGGATACAATATCAGCCCTGTTTTATGGAAGATAGTCACAAAGAATCTCAGTGCAGGAAGAGTTCAATCTGTAGCACTTAGAATAATCTGTGAACGTGAAGAAGCAATTAATAAATTTGAACCTGTAGAATCATGGAACGTTTATGCGATGTTATATAAAAATGATTTACCGGAATTTAAAGCAACTTTAAAAAAATGGATGGGGAAGAAGCCGGATTTCAAAACTGAAAAGGAAGCAAAAGTACTTCTGGATGCAATTAAGAAAAATGAGTATCTGATCGAATCGATCAAGAAATCTGTGAGAACAATTAATCCGGGACCTCCATACATAACAAGTACATTACAACAGGATGCAGCAAGAATATTAAATTTCTCAGCGAAAAAAACAATGATGGTTGCGCAGCAGCTTTATGAAGGAATAGAGCTTGACAAAGGTTCTGTCGGGCTGATCACATATATGCGTACAGATTCATTAAGAGTTTCACAAGAAGCCGTGAATAATTCACGAAAATTAATTTCAGAAAGATTTGGTGAAAATAGTTTAAATCCAAAGCCAAGATATTTTAAAAATAAAAATTCAGCTCAAGATGCACATGAAGCGATAAGAACAACAAATTGTTCCAATACACCGGAAAGAATTAAACAATATCTTACAAAAGACCAGCTTAATTTGTATACAATGATCTGGCAGAAATTTATTGCAACACAGATGTTACCGGTTAAGATGAACAATAAAGAATTGGTTATTAAGATTGGCGATGCACTATTTAGTGCAAATGGAAGTTCCATTGAGAATAAAGGATTTTTGGTTGTATTTTCACACACAAAAGTTATTTTAGGTGAGAAAATTGATAACGGATATGTAAAAGGTGATATCCTGAAATCTAAAGAAACATCTTCAAAGCAAAGTTTTACAAAACCACCAGCAAGATATACAGAAGCTCTTCTTATTAAAGAATTAGAATCAAAAGGGATTGGACGTCCATCTACTTATGCAGCCATAACCAATACAATAAGACTAAGAAAATACGTATTACTGAAAAGTAAAAGGTTCCATCCTACAGAATTAGGTTTAACTGTTAATAAACTTCTAGTATCCAATTTTCATGAATTCTTCAATGTGGAATTTACTGCTGCAATGGAAGA
>JAGLPW010000085.1 GCA_023137125.1 Candidatus Cloacimonadota bacterium
GAAGAAACAGATCTTAAATGTGATAAATGTGGAAGTCCTATGGTCTTGAAATGGGGAAGAAATGGTCAGTTCTTGGCTTGTTCAAATTTTCCAGAATGTAAAAATATCAAGAATTTTACAAGAAGCGAAGATGGTAAGATTGAAATCCTAAAACCAAAAACTCTCGATAAGAAATGTCCCAAATGTAATTCTGATCTTATTTTGAAAGAAGGTAAATTCGGTAAATTTATTGCTTGTTCAAACTTCCCAAAATGTAAATACACAGAACCTTTCACAATTGGAATTAAATGCCCTGAATGTAAAGATGGACAGATCACAGAGAAAAAAAATAGTAAAGGTAGATTTTTCTATTCCTGCTCAAACTATCCTGATTGTAAATTTATAACTAATAACAAGCCGGTCGCAATTTCTTGCCCTGAGTGTGGAAATCATTATTTGGAAGAGAAAAAGAGTAAAGATAAGGGTGAATTTAAAGAATGTCCCAAATGTAAGAATGTAGTTTATTAAGTGAGATTTGAGATTAAATGTATTTTTCAGAAAGTTTAGGTAGTAGTTTCCAGAACATTTTCACACATAAATTGAGATCTTTCCTTACCTTACTCGGAATAATAATTGGTGTATTTGCAGTAGTAACCATGTTCTCCACGATATATGGTATGAAAACATTAATAAATGAACGTATGAAGGAAATGGGGTGGAATAATTCTCTACTCATTTATCCTTCTGCAGGTGAAGAGAATGTATCCAGCCGAATGAGACACCGTTTCAGACGTATTCAACGTGAAGTAAAACCATTAACTTTTGAAGATTATCTGCTGCTTAAGAAAAATGTGGATTCAAAATATATTTATGGTCAGATCGAAACCTGGCAAAAGTATTTTTTTGAAGATAATGAAGATCATTTAAATCTTAAAGCTACAAATAATGAATATTTTTTAAGTAAGACATATGTTATAAAAACAGGAAGATATTTCAACTCATTTGAGAGTCTTAACTCATTGAAAGTTTGTATTATAGGTTATCATTTTGCAGAAAAATATTTTAAAAATAAAAATCCTCTGGATGAAAAAATAAATGTTGGGAATCAGCGTTATAAGATAATTGGTATTCTTGATAAAGACAAGCTAAATGCTAATGGAATGAACTTTAATTCATGGGAAAGAAAACGTGATCTTGAAGCTGTTTATATTCCTCTTTCAACCGGGGCAAAATATCTAAAATCTAATAATGCTATAGATTACATTTATCTTCAGTCAAATTCTGAGTATGAATTTTCTTATATGAAGAATACTGTTCGACAGAATTTATTAGCTAACCATAATATGGGACACGATTTTTCTTTTAATGACATTGGTGCATTAATGTTAAATATTACTAAAGAGATAAATGAGATGATGAAGAAATGGAACATAACGCTGTCTGCGATCGCATCCATTTCACTTATTGTTGGTGGGATTGGACTATTCAGTACATTACTTATTTCTATAAACGAAAGAATGAAAGAGATCGGTATTAGAAAAAGCATTGGTGCAACAGATCGCGATATTTTTCTTCTTTTTATTTTGGAAGCGATCACACTTTCATTATTAGGCGCATTTGTTGGAATCTTTCTCTCAACATTGCTGGTTAAAGTAATTACTGTTGCATTAAAATTCAGTTTCCCCGTTCCGATAGAGGGTATTCTACTTGGATTAGCTTTTTCGTTATTTATAGGATTTGCCTCAGGAATATACCCAGCTTACAAAGCTTCAAAGATAGATCCGATCAAAGCAATATATTATTTTGAGTAAAGTTTTTAATTAAGAATTCACCTTATATTTTATCCGATCAAAATATCTTCCGTATTATATATTTCAACTCTGTTTCTGCCCTTGTTCTTACCTTTATAAAGCGCTGAATCAGCCTCTTTGATACAGCCATTAACGTCTTTGTTACTAGAATATTCTGTCACGCCAAAAGTAATAGTAATGGGTATTCGTTTTTTATTATAAATGAACTTATTTTGCTCGATATTACTTCTCACCTTCTCTGCTGCAATTCTTCCACCCTCTAAATCAGTTTCAGGCAGTAAAAGAATAAATTCTTCACCACCCCATCTGGCTACAATGTCTTGTTTTCGTAAACTTAATATAATTGTTTCAACAAGTGCTTTTAGAACGTAATCACCACATTCATGACCGTAATTATCATTGACCGCTTTAAAGTTGTCAATATCACCCATTACAAGACTGAATATTTTCTTATTTCTTTCAAAACGCAAGGTCTCATACTCAATCTTTTCTAGAATATCACGGCGATTTGAAATGGATGTTAAGGGATCTATTCGTGACAGTTCATCAAGTTGTTTATTGGCTCTTTCAAGTTTAATCTGATCAACAGTTTTAATGCGATAACGGGCAAAAACAATAATAGCTATGTTAAGAATTATAAGAAATCCTATCATGAATGAATTTCTTATTTTGATCTGCTTTGAAACTTGTTTTTTATAGCTTTCCATCTCTAATTGCGTTATTTTTTTATACAATTTAATATACTTTTCCATTGATAAAGAATATTTCTCAATGTCATTAGTTTCTTTAATAATCTCGGATTCTAACAGTAGAATATCAGAAAGCAATTCATCATTATCCAAATTCAAAGCAATCTTTTTTGCCTGAGTGCAGTATTCAATTTTCTCAGTTATTTCCAAGGAATCAGATTGTGATGCAAGTTTATAAAGGATTTTAGCTTTTTCAATTCCCTTTAGTTTGTGCAGAGATGATTTCAATTGTTCAACACTATCTATTGCACTAAGGTTAAAAAGAAAAAAAGATATAAATAGGATGAAAATCAATTTCCTCATTGTAGACCTCTCTATTAGTTAATTAAACAGATTTTTGTGATTTATCGACACCGATAATAATTGGTTTGTCTTTGGGTTTTGTCATAATCACACAGTTCTTGCCTTGTTTTTTCCCTCTATATAAAGCTTCATCTGCCATCTTGATGCATTGATCGATGTCCATCGGTCTATCATATACACTTACGCCAAAAGTCATGGTTAATTGCAATTTGATATTGTTAAAAACATATGAAGTGTCTTCAATATCTTTACGGATTTTATCAGCCAAAGCAAAACCACCATCAATATCAGTTTCTGGAAGCAGCATGAGAAATTCTTCACCACCCCAACGTCCTGTAAAATCCTGTTTACGAACAGTAGATCTCATCTGCTTTGCAAGTGATTCAAGAAT
>JAGLPW010000086.1 GCA_023137125.1 Candidatus Cloacimonadota bacterium
AAATCATCTATATCAGACATAAGAAGAACAAATGATTTTCCATTCCTGCCAAAACGTTTTTGTTCATGCTCCATTTTCTCGATCATATCTCTCCGGTTAGAAAGATCTGTTAATGGGTCTGTTTTAGCAATTTGTTTCAGCTTTGCATTAGCAATGTTCAAAGCTCTATTTGTTGAGCTGTTTGTAAATGCGAGATAGAATCCAACAACAGTAAATATCAGGATAATTACGATAGCAGATATTAAAACTTTTTGTGTAAAATTTTGTGTGCTTATTTGTATTGCTTTTTTTTCTAGTTCAAGTTCGCTAATCTCTTTATCCTTCTGATATGAGTCAATTTTCTTCTGGATACTCATCTTTTCATATTCAACAACCTTAAGCTGAGTAGCCTTTAACTTTTTTTCTCTATTTAAAGATTCAATTTGTTGTATTCTTTGTTTTGCTTCGAAGTCTTTTTCCTGTTGAAGAATTAATTGTTGTAATTCAAGATCGCGAATTTCTCTCTCTTTTTGTAGAAGCTCAATTCTTCTCTGTCTTTGTTCATCCTCATAACGGGTTTGCATATTACTGATCTTATGTGAACTTTCTACACTGGCAATTGTATCTTTCATTGTTGTAAAAAGTTTATAATACTCCAGAGCTTTTTCGTCTTCACCTCTGGATGCATAGAACTCGGAAATTTGCTTATATTCGTCGCGCATAAGAACTCGTCTATTTTCTTCTTCGAATCGTAAAGCTCTTATAAAAAACTCAGAAGCTTTCTTGTATTGACCAGCTTTTTTATATTCTAATCCAATACGATTCAAAGCAAGTGCAACTAAACCACGATTATTCATTATCTCATTTATTTTTAGAGCCTTATTGTAGTATTCTATTGACTTTGTATGGTTTTTACTACTACTATAAACATCAGCAATTCTATAAATATCATTAAGAATCACCTCTGCGTCACCAATTATTTCACTTTTATTTAATGCTTTTTCAAGATAGAAAATAGTTTCTTTATAATCTTTTAGGAGTGCATATGAATTGGCTATATTATTATACGCTTCATGTTCATGCATTTCATCATGAAATTGTATTGCAACTTCTGCAGCTCGCTTACCATAGATAATTGATTGCTCTGGTGAAATATATAGATATTCCTTAGCAAGTGAATTTAGAACTTTGATCTTTTCTTCTGCTACAACTACCTTTAATTTACTTTCAAGACTTTCTATTTTAGTTTTTGTATGAAGAGAGGCAATAAGAACAGTTAGTAATAGTATAATGAAAATATACTTCATACGGTTCCCCTCCTCATTTAGTAAAAAATATTATAATTTATTAAATAACCTTATAATATTTTTTTATTATACGTATACCTTTGGCAAGCTTTTTTTTATCAACAGCATAATTTAATCTGATCCAATGTTTTCCATTTGAACCAAATATCCTTCCCGGCATTACTATTAATCCATTTTCGATCAATTCATTTACCAGTACCATATCATCAACTTTTACATTGATAAATAAATATGGGGAAGATGTATTGTTTAAGATAGAAATGTGAGATAAGTATTGTTCAAATTGTTTAAGCACAAACTCTCTATTAGTCTTAAGTTCTAAACGAATCTTGTTCTGATCTTTCATACCTTCTGAGGATAAAGCTTTAATTGCAACTTCTTGAGATATGTATGGAGCACAGGTGCAAATATATTGGTGTGAGATAATTATAGGTTTAATTAGTTCAGGATCGTTTGATACAACCCATCCTACTCGCCATCCGCTCATGCAATGAGATTTAGAAAGACCTGAAATTACAATTATCTTTCCTGTTTTATTTAAGAAAGTTATTGGCTTATTATCAATATATAATTCACGATATATCTCATCTACAATAATTAATATATTATTTTCATTACATTTAGAAACAATAAAATCTATCTCGCTTTTAGAAAAACATGTTCCAGTTGGATTTGAAGGATTATTTAAAAGTAGCACTTTAGTTTTGGAATTAATTTTATTTGTAAAATGATTACGATCCAATTTGAAATTAGATAACGGATCAAGATCGAATTCGACAGTAACTCCTCCTAGCATCTTAATAATAGTTTTATATGCAATGTATGTTGGATTTGCGATCAGCACTTCGTCACCTGGATTTATAAAACTGAAAAGTGAAGCAAAAATAGCCTCTTCTGCACCGGTTGTAACACATACATTTTCATTTAGTTGGATATTATAGTAATCGGTTATAGATTTCTGTAATTCTGGTAATCCTGCATTTGGAGTGTACCGGATGTTCCCCTGCTTAATAATATCAATTGCTCTTTCAGTAATAATTTTTGGAGTTGGGAATTGGATTTCTCCTAAGCCAAGATTAATTGCATCAGCTGGAGCTTTATCAAATAGTTGTCGCAATTCAGATTTTTCAATACTAGTTATCCGATCTGCATATTCTATTGGTTTCATCTTAAAGCATCTTCCAACGTTACCGATCTATCGCTCTTCTCATCTCTATATTTTATAATTATGGGGCAGTAAATTGAAAAATCGTCATTATTTTTCATCTTGCGTGTGCCGGAAATTACTACTGCTCCTTGTGGAATATGCAAAGAACCATTCTCATCTTTTGTCAGGAAATGCTTATTGATAGAATCAAAAACAGGTGTGCCTGCAGTGATGATAACACCTGCTGCAATAATCGCATTCTGCTCAACAATTACACCTTCATAAATTCCGCAATTTCCACCAATGAATACGTTATCTTCGATGATCACAGGATTTGCACTGATCGGTTCTAATACTCCACCAAGTTGTGATGCAGCACTTAAGTGTACATTTTTGCCAACCTGAGCACAGGCACCGACAAGAGCATGAGAATCTATCATTGTGCCGTCATCTACATAAGCACCAACATTTATATACATCGGTGGCATCATGATCACATTTTCTCCAATATAAGCACCTTCACGGATAGAAGATCCACCGGGAACAAATCTGACATTTTTTCTATTGGTGATATCTTGAATGGGATAAGTATCTTTATCCATGAAATTACCTTGTTGAACAACAGCTCCCATCTTGAAACCGGCAAGAATGCCTTTCTTTACCCAATCATTAGTATTCCATTTTCCATCAATTTTTTCAGCAGCACGAATTTCTCCAGTTTTTAATTCATTTCTGAATTCGAGGAATAATTTTTTATCTGTTTCATTATACTCTGTTTTATTATATAATTCAAGGATTTGGGATTTTAAACTCATAACATACTCCTATAGTATTTCTTTCTTGAAAGAAATTCTATTATAAAATCTCTTTCAAAAACCTTCCTGTAAACGATCCCTTATTTTGTGCAATTTCCTCTGGAGTTCCAGTTGCAACAACCTTTCCACCTTCATCTCCACCTTCCGGTCCCAGATCGATAATGTGATCTGCACATTTTATAACATCCAAGTTATGTTCGATTACAATCACAGTATTTCCCATTGAAACTAATCTGTGAAGAACTTTTAATAATTTTTTTATGTCATCAAAGTGCAATCCGGTTGTTGGCTCATCCAAAATGTAAAGTGTTTTACCTGTACTTGTCTTGCTTAACTCTCGTGACAGTTTGATCCTTTGAGCTTCTCCACCTGAAAGAGTTGTGGATGCTTGACCAAGCTTGACATAGTCCATTCCAACTTCTTTTAAAGTTTGTAAAACTTTATATATTTTTGGAACTTTATCAAATATCTTATAAGCTTCTTGAACATCCATTTTAAGCACATCTGCAATGCTGTATCCTTTATATTTTACTGCCAAAGTTTCCTTATTATAACGTGAACCGTTGCAAACTTCACACTTCACATATATATCTGGTAGAAAATGCATCTCGATCTGTTTCACACCGCCGCCACTACAAGCTTCGCATCTTCCACCTTTTACATTAAATGAAAATCTCCCAGGTTTATAGCCACGCAATTTTGCAGCAGGAGTTTGGGAAAACAGGTTTCGGATAGGATCAAATAATTTGGTGTAAGTTGCAGGATTGGAACGAGGTGTTCTTCCAATAGGCTGTTGATCTATATTTATAACTTTATCAAAATATTCAAATCCCTTTATACTATCAAAATTACCTTGTTTTCTGCTGGATCTATTTAGCTCTTTTGCCATTGCCGGGTATAATATCTGATTGATAAGAGAACTTTTACCTGATCCTGAAACACCGGTTACACATGTGAATGAACCAATTGGGATATCAATATCGATCTTTTTTAGATTATTTTGGAATGCACCATTGATATGCAGTTTACGTTTATCCGGTTTTAATCTTTCTTCCGGTATCTTGATGCTCATTTTCCCTGATAGATATTTTCCGGTCATAGATTTTTTTGATCTTAGTAATTGTTCTATGTTTCCTTGGAAGATGATCTCTCCTCCGTAGATCCCTGCATGAGGACCGATGTCAATGATCTGATCTGCAGTTCTTATCATTTGCTCATCATGCTCAACAACAATAACTGTGTTTCCAATATCACGCAGATGGATTAGCATATTAATAAGACGTTGATTGTCTCGTTGATGCAATCCAATGGTTGGCTCATCCAATATATACATAACACCAACAAGACTGCTCCCGATCTGGCTTGCTAGTCTTATTCTTTGCGACTCACCACCAGATAGTGTGGGTGCCTTTCTGTCTAAAGTAAGATAATGCAATCCAACATTTACAAGGAAAGAGAGACGATTATTTATTTCTTTCAGAACTTCTTCTGCAATTAGTTTATCATTTCCTATAAGTTTAAGGTTTTCAAAAAACTTAATTGCATTACTAATTGACATTGTAGTTATTTCATTGATCGACAACTCTGAAATCTTAACGGCAAGACTCTCTTTACGTAGTTTCTTTCCTTTACAATCCGGGCATTCTTTATTACCAATATACTTAATATAATATTTCCGCATATATTCAGATCTTGTTTCAGACATTCTGCGGGTTAGTGTAGGAATTATACCTTCGAATGAAGAGAGGAAAGAACCTGATCCACTTTTAGAACTCCATTCAAATCTGATCTTTTGCCCTCTTGAACCAAATAGTAAAAGATCTTTTGCTGTTAAGGAAAGTTCTTTCCATGGTTCATACAATGAGAATCCGTATTCTCGTGAAATTGCTTTCAGTTTTTTTAACTGCCAACTGCTTTTCTTCTTATTTAATGTTCCCCAAGGCACTACAGCTCCTTCCATTATAGAAAGTGATTTATCTGGAATTATCAAATCGGGGTCAAATTCCATCTTAGTTCCGAGTCCATTACAAGATTTACACATACCAATTGGGCTGTTAAAAGAGAAATGTTGCGGAGAAAGTTCTGGATAACCAATTCCACAACTTGGGCAGGAATTTGCTTCAGATAGATTTTCCATACGATCTTCATCAATATATTCTATTTTAATAAAACCATTTGTTAATTTCAGAGCAATTTCAACTGAGTCAATTAATCTTGAGCGAATATTACTTTTTAGAACAAGTCTATCTACAATAATATCGATATTATGTTTACTTTTTTTATCGAGTGTGATCTCTTCACTAAGCTGACGCATAATTCCATTGATCTTCACGCGAACAAAACCTTCATTTCGAGCTTCTTCCAGTTCATCTTTATGCTCACCTTTTCTGTTTTGAACGATAGGTGCAAGTATCTGTAAACGGGTTTTATCGGGATTTATCAAAATGTGATCAACCAGCTGATCGACCGTTTGTGATCCTACAGATTCACCGCAATTGTAACAGAATTGTTTGCCAATACGAGCATATAGAATTCTTAAATAATCATAAATTTCCGTGACCGTTCCAACCGTTGAACGGGGATTTTTGCTTGTGGCTTTCTGTTCAATGGAAATTGCCGGCGACAATCCCTCGATATAATCTACTTTAGGTTTCTCCATTTGTCCTAAGAATTGGCGAGCATAGGCAGAGAGTGATTCTACATATCTGCGTTGTCCTTCGGCATAAAGTGTATCAAAAGCGAGCGAAGATTTACCGGAACCAGAAACACCGGTAACTATTACTAATTTATTTCTGGGTATTCTTATATCGATGTTCTTTAGATTGTGTTCCCGCGCACCTTTGATGTAAATTTCTGTTTTCATTTATCTCTCATATGGTGCATCAGATTATTGAAGCTCCTTTAATTGAGTTATATAGAAATCTATTTCAACAGAATCCTGATATCCGCGAATTCTTTCAAACAACTGAATGCCTCTCTCAATTTCGTTGGTATAAACTGCAGATTGGAAGATGAGTTGGATCATATTTTTATCTGTTCTGTTATAATAAACAGCTTTTTCTAAATATGAAAATCCCTTTTCAATTTCATTAGAATCGAATGAACTGAATGATGCTTCTGCATAGATTTGAGAAAGCCCTTTGTAGAATTTACTTTTTTGATCAATAAAATCTATTGCTTTTTCCATATATTTAATAGCATTTTCATAATCATTTTTTGTATGAGCAAATCTGGAAGTACGCATGAAAGCAGCACCATAATTGTTTAGTAACCTTCTCATGTTTGTGTCTTTATAAATCGAATCATCTAAAATTCCACGGTACGAATAAACTGAATCAATATTTGTGATCAATCTCTCCATATCGAACTGGTCTTTACCTTTTATTGGAACTAGTCTGCTCACCATTCCTTCGTTCCTGAGAAATTCATCAAATCCAATTGGGTCGGGTGTAGTTACAGCAAAATAAATTGGTCGTTTCCCATAATTATCTTTAATGATCTGGATTACTGCAAGATCTTTCACATACAATATCTCATCTTTTTTAAATGTGGCTATAAACTCATCTCCCGGTATAGTCCCTGTAATTTTTAGCTTTGTATCTTTAAATATCCGTCTGGGGTAGAGAGCTGATCTTGGATCATCTTGACAAAGATCGATATGACTTTCTGGAATATTAAATTCTACTCCTTCATGATCTCTCAATTGTTTGATATACCAAGGTGTATTAAGCAAACTTAAATTTGCAATTGTCACATCTTTTCTAATGCCGCGGCATTGCTCATTTTTATAATCCATTGCATCTGCTATTAGAACTTCAGTTATTTTTGTAGGAATGGAAGTTTGTTGATACATCTTTCCCAAAATATCTTTGTTATTAATTTTTGTTGGAGGGATATACTCTTTTGCTGCGGGATCAAAAACAGCTTGTGCATACCAAACTGGGAATGTGTCGTTATCTCCGTTAGTGAAAATAATTGCATTTTCTTCTACGCTATTAAGTATGTTCTGCCCATAATCTAGCGCAATATATTCTCTGGAACGGTCATGTATGAAATACTGAGAAGCAAGATTGATGCACGGAAGAGCCAAAACTATCACGATGAGTAATCCAGTTAATATCTTTCCTTTTTTCCTGACAAGATCGATCAAAGCTAAAGAACCTATTGCCATCCATACAGTCCAATAATTGTAAGCAGTTGTAAAGAAATAGTCACGATCTCTCACCTCGGTATCGGACAAGTTAATTACAAAAACCATTGCGATAGAGACCATAAACATAAACGAGAAGAAATAAGCAAAAGAGTGCTTGTTCTTCTTAAAATGATAATAAGCTCCACAAAAACCAAGTAAAGTTACAATCAGATTTGATAACAATTGAATAAATGCTCTTGGTGTGTGTAACCATTGAGACAGGTTTTCTGCATTAAAAAACTGCCAGCTGAAATATGTAAAGAATTGATCTTTCAATTGGTAAAAGAAAGTAGCTCGCCTTACAAACATACTGGTTACACCATATTGTCTTCTAAGAATGTAATCTGTAAATAGTTTTAAATTATGTGGATGCCCTTCATTAATAAACGGTCTATGCGATGCCCTAATATATAAGAATAGATGAGTTGAAATTGCGATACCAATTAGGAAAAGAGCAAACAACCATGTTTTAGTTGAAACTTTTTCTCTTAGATGATATACAAGAATTCCTAAGAAACCAACAGCAAACATGAATTTAGGTAGATCTGGTATATGAATTGATTTACCAATATTCAAAAAGATTACATAGATTGCAATTAATCCTAAAGTGTAGGCTCCAACTCGTTTCCAAAAAGTTGAAGATCTAATAGAATTTCTTAACATAGGATATACTGCAATAAATAATACGGCTGGTGCAATTTGAAGTGAAGTTTGATGAATTCCAAAACCAAGGAAAAAGATATAAACAATGAGTAGTAAAAGATTTTGGTGAGAAAGGTCCTCCGATTTTTCTACCCATATCATTGTAAGCCACACAATTAAATTTAGTACAAAAGCTAATCCAGAGTAAACTTCTGCCTCGATTGCATTATTCCAGAATGTAAAAGAAAAAGCGGTATAAAATGCAGCCAGAAAACCACCTATATATGCAAAATAAGCATCTTTGGGCTTTAGCCACATTGTAATGAACTTAACTGTGAAAAAGTAAGTGAACATCACAGCAAATGCAGAGAAAAGAACGGACAAGAAATTAATGATTATAGCGTGAGGAATATTAACACTAAAAATCGAGAAGAATCTTCCTAAAAGAATATAAAAAGGATTACCCGGAGGGTGTGGAACTCCCAGAATACTACTGCATGTAATATATTCTCCTGCATCCCAGAAAGAAAGAGAACGAGCCATTGTAAGATAATATATTGTAATTGTAATAGCAAAGACAATCAACCCGAATATCAGATTATATCGTTTATTTATAACCAGTTGAGGTTTTAAATTCATTTATAACTCCAAACATAATTTTTTTGGAAAAGTTGTTTTATTCAATATTCCCGTCAAGTATTATTAATAGTCGAAAAACCAATCTACAAATAAGAGTGACAGAAATGCCACGCTTTACCCGATATTGTCCCACTTTGAAGCATTTTAATAAGTAAAAAATGCTATGCAAAAACCAAAAGAAGGCTAATACTTGCTGTCTTCGGAGTTAAATTATCATAACTCTGCTTTTGGAACAGCAATTGCATTTAATTAATAGTATTGTAGAGGTAATATAATGAATGATACTTTATTATTATTTAGCATTGACGAAATTAAATTAATTTTAGCTAAATATCATGAACGTTGTACTGGAAAACCAATTGAAGAGATAAACGGGCAATCATTATTGCATCTATTTGAAGCTTCAAAAGCAAAAGATCTTTTGCAGTATCTATATTGTCATATGCAATAAAAGGTAAAAAAGTGAGGATATGAAATTTTCATTTTGTTTCATTTTCTTAATATTGATTAGCTCAATATCTGCTCAAGTTGAAAATGAAAATACCTATTTGAATTCTATTGAAATAATAAACGGTAACAATACACAGAATTTTGTCGAGTTAAGAATCATAATAGCTGATAATGAAATTGGCAATTTCATGATATTTAACATAAAAGGGCAAAAGATAATGAGTAAACAATATTTTACAGGTGAACACAGGCTTTCATTATTGAAATTGAAATATGGTTCCGGTTTGTTTTTTTACAAATTAAGAACAAATTCTTACTTCAAATCCGGAAAAATTATAATGTTGAAATAACAAAAAAGCCAATCTAAAAGGATTGGCTTTTTTTAAATGTCATTTATACATTAGGCTGACTGCTCTTTTTTTTTATCCTCATAAGAAAATATCGGGTCTGTTTTTCCAAGAACAACATCTGCAGAAATAAAACACTCCTTAATATTGCTTATTTCAGGAATTTCATACATTATGTCGAGCATGAATTTTTCCATTATTGCACGTAATCCTCGAGCTCCAGTCTTTTGTTTAATCGCCATATGTGCAATTTCTTTAAGGGCATCAATTCCAAAATCTAGTTTTACATTCTCGATATCGAATAATTTTGAATATTGCTTACAAATTGCGTTTTTAGGCTTGGTCAGAATTGCAATAAGAGCTTCTTCATCAAGTTCATGCAATGAAGAAATTACTGGAATACGACCGACTAATTCTGGGATCAGACCATATTTCACCAGGTCATTTGGAATAGTTTTACTAAAGAAATCCGGATCAATATCCTTTTTGGAAATTACATCTGCATCAAACCCAACAGCTTTTTTCTTTAATCTATTTTGAATTATCTTTTCCAATCCAAAAAATGCACCACCTGCGATGAACAGAATGTTTTTTGTATCGATCTCGATAAATTCCTGTTGTGGATGTTTCCTGCCGCCTTTTGGAGGAACATTTACTTTTGCACCTTCCAATATTTTCAGTAAAGCTTG